>CBIHLX010000026.1:0-10833 GCA_966210935.1 uncultured bacterium
ATGGTCGGGGTGAAAGGACTCAAACCTTCGACCTCTCGGTCCCAAACCGAGCGCGCTATCAACTGCGCCACACCCCGATAGGTGTTGTACCTGAGTGATTATATCCTATTTTTTAACCTAAATCTAGGGGTTGAAGTGGATTTTTCGCTATAAAACCGCTACGATCGTACTATGTTACGAACACTTCTTAAACGCATATACCGCCACAGAGCAAGCTTTGGTGAGCGCCACGTGATCGCAATTATTCTTGGCAGTGCACTTACGGCGATGGGGTTGAGCTTGGCAATAGGCTTACAGCAAAGTGTATGGTTTGATGAGGCGTATTCAATTTTTCTTGCTAAACAGCCATGGGGGCAGCTACTGCATTTGACGTCTGTTGATACACACCCACCGCTTTACTATGCACTCTTGAAGGTATGGGGGGGTGTGTTTGGCTGGAGTGAACTGGCGCTTCGTAGCCTGAGTGTGCTCGCGCTTGGTGCGTCGGTTGCCGTGGGCGGGCTGCTCATTAAGCGCCTATTCGGAGCGCGAGTGGCTGCGGTTGCCGTAATGATACTGGCGATATCACCATTCTTGCTGCGTTATGGATTTGAGATTCGTATGTATGCGATTGGTTCGCTAGTCGGTATTGCGGCAACGTACGTACTCGTACTCGCTGAGGATGCAATGACGCGTGCGGTGCAGTTGCGACGTTATGCGCTGTATGTCGTGCTAGTTGCGCTCGGAATGTACCTGTTTTATTACATGGCATTCCTGTGGATTGCACACGCTAGCTGGCTGGCATGGATGGGCTGGCGTCGTGAGCGCTCGCTAATAAGGGCAATATGGAAACCGTGGTTAGCGGCATATTTAGGAGCGGTTACTCTCTACCTACCTTGGATACCGACATTTTTAGGCCAACTAGGTAACGGTGCTCTTACGAGCGTGGCGCAGTCACTGACACTCGATAACTTAATTAGTATAATTTCGTTTTATACGGTGTACGAGCCCCTGTGGCGGCTTGGTCCAATTATGTCAGTGGTGGTTTTGTTTGCGCTCGTTGTGATTGGGTGGCTGGGGATGCGGGCGTACCGTTCGCTCGAAAAGCACCAACGACCGTATTTTGTGCTATTGGCGATGTACGTACTCGTTCCGGTACTGCTTCTGACGCTAATTGGTTTTGTGCGACCCATGTATCTTGAGCGCTACGTGTCGCATGTAGCGATAGGCGCTAGCTTGGCGCTGGGTGTCGCGGTCGCAGTGGTATGGCCGCGTGCCGGACGAGTAGGGAAATGGGCTGTAGGGATTTTTGTAGTAACGCTGCTCATTGGCGTAGTGCAGCTTGCGGCGTACGGCAACTACAACTTCCAGCGCACGTTACACCCAGCTATCAAAGAGGTCGCACGGCTAGCGACGCCATGTAGCGATAACGCGAAGGTCGTCGCAGGTGACCCATACGCGGCAATTGAACTTTTATACTACGTTCAAGACTGCCCGGTTTACTTCTACGAGCCAAGTATTATTTTGACCGGTGGTTACGCACCACTAAACGGCAGTGAATTGCAATTAAGGGACCCGGTGTCGCAGCTTGCTAATACGGAAACGGTTTATTACATCTACTACGATCAGCCACGAAGTGATCTCTCGGTCAATCGGCAGCTTGTCGAGCGAACGACGTTTGATTCCCTGACGATTGATGTGCTTAGCGCGGCACCACGCGATTAATACCAGGGATTTTGAGAAGCGCCCAGGTGGCGAAAATGACCAGAATAGTTAGCAGGGTGTTGACCCAAATATTGAGCGTATCACCAAAGAACCACTGGCAGACGAGTAGCGGGATGACGTGCAGAATATAGGCAGTCAGAGAACGTTCACCGAAGACTCTCAGTAGCCAGCCGAACGGCTTTCGGATGTAGGGTAGTAAAAATTGAGTCAGACTCAGGAGGCCAGTAAACCATATAAATGCGGTGAGAATAATTGGCAAGGTTACCATCTCGCGACTGAATAGGCTATTGTCATATTCACCAGGTGCATAAGCGAAGACGAGGCTCATGGCGTACGCTGCTGTTGATAGAGTAAGGATGATTGAGCTATAGCGGATACTTCGGCGAGTAGCGAGTGGTAGATTGTAGTATCGGTCAAAAATTTTATCGAGGTAATAGCCGGCCGCAGCTGGAACAAAGAAGAGGATTTGCCACTGCATCCACTCGAGGCCAACGTACGTACCGAGAAGCCAGGTGAGGAAGCTGGCCACAATAACAAGCCACCACTTCCCTTGGCGTAGTAGCCAGATGACCAAAGGGGAGATGATGAGGAAAATGGCGTATAGATAGAGGAAGTGGGTGAGGCTATGGACGTATGTTAGGTTAAAGACGTCATGGATGAGTTGGCTCCAAGCGAAAGGTTCGATCGGTACATGGGCGATGGAGCCTTTGAAATGGAAGAGCCAGGTGGCAGCGACGAGCCCAAAAGTGGTAATAAGCATCCATAGATAGAGCATGAGGCCGCGGCGGATAAGTTTGCCGCTAACGGTCTTGAGTGGGTCGTGGCGGTTTTTGTAGCCACGAACATAGCCCACGAGTAGGCCAGATATGATGACAAAACCTTCGGCTGCTGAGGCCCATAACTCGCCTCGTCCACTAATAAGCTGAAGAACGTTTGGCCAGCGCCACAGGTGATCAATAATAATAACGACAATAAAAAAGCCACGTAAATAGTCGAGGGCAAAAATACGAGAAAGCCGGGAAGCGGCTGGTGTCGAGGCCTGCATAACTTGGTTTATTATACCAAATCATCCTGGATCAATCCGGACGATTGCATAGCCAGGGAACTCGCCGGTATACTAAAAGTATGATGACACCTACTCCCTATCCTGCTCCTGATTTCACTTCCCTTTCTCTTGACGGTACGACTCGTTCCCTTGCTGACTTCCGGGGTAAGTGGGTGGTGCTATATTTCTACCCAAAGGATGACACGCCCGGCTGTACTATTGAGGCTTGTAGCTTGCGTGACGTGCGTGATGATATCGCCGCCCTTGGTGCGGAAGTGGTGGGCGTGAGCGCAGATGACGCGAGTAGTCATGAGAAGTTTAAGGCAAAGCATAGCCTTAACTTCACACTGCTGAGCGACCCTGACTTGACGATGATCAAAGCGTACGACGCTTGGGGTAAAAAGCAATTCGGTCGCGAGGGGATTTTGCGCAGGACATTCTTGATTAGTCCAGAGGGTCAGGTGATGAAAGTGTATGGCCGCGTGACGCCGCTAGGCCATGGTGAGCAGGTGGTGGCGGAGCTAAAGAAATTACAGGCTGCGTAGCGCGCTTGGGTGGCGACATTCCTTCCCTAACGCGGTATACTAGACAACAGTAGTAATTCAAAAACTTAACCAAGGAACTTTTTTATGTGCGGAATCGCAGGCTACTATGGCCCTCACGACAAGCAACTGCTCGAAACAATGAACTCATGCCAGGCCCACCGTGGCCCTGATGGTGAAGGCTATTATACCGACGGTCAGATCGGTCTGGCTCAGCGTCGACTAGCGATCATTGACCGTGCTGGCGGTAAGCAGCCAATGTCAACCGAAGACGGCACACTGACGGTTGTCTATAACGGTGAAATTTACAATTACCTTGCGCTTCGCGAGGAGCTTGAAGCGGCGGGCCGTGTCTTTGTGACCCACTCGGATACGGAAGTCATTCTCCACGCTTACGCAGTATGGGGCGATGACGCCTTCGATAAGTTTAACGGTATGTTTACGATCGCGTTGCACGACAAGGTTAAAAACCGCTTTGTTCTTGTGCGTGATCACTTCGGCATTAAGCCGCTCTACTTTGCTAACCTTGGTACTGACACAAACCCTAATCTTCTATTTGCCTCAGAAATCAAACCGCTGCTTGCGACTGGTCTGATTGAGAAAAAGCCAAACGATGCAGTCGTCTATCGCTACCTGCGTTTCCGCATTCACGAGGATAGCGACCAGACGTTCTTTGCTGGTATTAATCGCCTTGATTCTGGCGAGATGATGATTATCGACGACAAGGGTATCACTAAAAAGCCGTTTACACGCCTTCGTGAAGAGCTCGCGGAGCTTGCAAAAACTAATACGCCATATACGCGCGAACAAACCGAGAAGTACCGTGCGGCGCTTACCGAAGCAGTGCGTCTGCGCCTCCAAAGTGAAGTGCCAGTTGGTACGTCGCTATCGGGTGGTCTTGACTCATCGGCTGTCGTGGCGATTATCGCCAAGCTGCTTGAGAACAAAGATCAGGATCATACGGTTGACTCTGTCGGCGCTCAGCAAAATACCTTTTCAGCTATTTTCCCGAACTCGCTCAATGACGAAGAAAAGTATGTTGACGCGTTACTTGATAAATATGGCGACACCCTGTCTTCTCACAAGATTCAGCCGAATGCCGATGAGTTCTTGAAAGACCTAAAAGATTTTGTACGCACCCAGGAGGAGCCACTCATTAGTACTGGACCATATGCGCAGTACAAGGTAATGCAGACCGCAAGCGAACATGTTACGGTCTTGCTCGACGGCCAAGGTGCCGATGAAATGATGGCCGGCTACATTCCGTACTATTTTGTTTATCTTCGCCAACTGCGCCAGAACGGTCAGTGGGGCAAGTTTGCTGCCGAGCTACTGTCGTCACTCGATATTCTCTTCCGTCTCGGCCGTTTCCGCTTGATGGATAAGCTATCCTTCCGTAAGCATGTCAGTGTGACCGAGCTGCTCGATGGTAAATTTGTATCAGCACATAGCAGTGAGCGATTCGCGACCGAAGGTAATAATCTTAAGCTTCGCCTGATCGAAGACCTCTTTAAGAATAGTTTGCCATCACTGCTGCGCTACGAAGACCGCAATACAATGCGCTTTAGTCTTGAGGGTCGCGTACCATTCCTCGATAAGGAAGTGGTGAAGTCGCTCTTTGCACTTAGTGATGAGGCGATTATCCACGGCGGCTGGAATAAGCGTATTCTGCGTGACGCTACTCGTGACATTTTGCCAGATATGATTAACCGCCGTCGCAATAAGATCGGCTTTACGACGCCGGAGGCCGAGTGGTTCATGCGTCTCAAGAACCGTTTCTACGGTATCTTCCTCTCAGAAGAATTTGCGGGCCGTCCGTACTTCAACCAAAACGAAGTACTGACTGCGTTTGAAGGCTTTATTCAGGGCAAGAATAATACATCGAGCATGCTATTCTGGCGCCTCCTTAACGTTGAGCTGTGGCTGCGTGATTTCTTTGACGAAAAAGAAGAGGAAGTAAAACCGGAGAAGAAGCCGTACGAAGCAAACTTCAATAAGCAGCTTGATCTCACTGTCGGCGATACGACGTACCGCCGCTATCCGATCCGAACAGATCTCGTCAGCGCTGAGACAAGGCTTGATGAGTTTGTGACGGGTTACGTAAAAGATTTTATCGCCAACCTACCGGCCGATCACGCAAGTGAACTAAACGGCAAGTGGCATCTGTTTATTAGCGAGAAGATCGTCGCAATTACCCAGGGTCGTTCGTACTTTGTATGGGATATTAAGGTTAGTCCATGGGCGCGTGTGCTTAGTCGTTTTGTAAGCCGTACGCCATACGGCATTGGCCTTGGTAGTCCAAGGACAATGGAACTTGCGATTCGCGAAGTCGGCTTGCCGCGTATCCTCTTTTCGGCTATTGGTGGTGCTATCGGTAAAGTCTTTGGTAAGCGCGGTGTCTTTTACAATCTGGTCGGCAGCGATATTCGTGCGATTGATGGCCCGACAGAATATTCCGTATATCCTGCCAACGTCTCGGCAAAGCTGGCGCCGAAAGACCCGGATGCGGTGGCAGCTCGTCTTACCGCGGCAATTAAGGCAGTCGTACCGGCTGAGTATGCCGAACGTTATGCCGGTACCGTTGTAATGGACGCCAATGACATCGGTCGCAACGCTCTTGGTAAAGATGCTGCAGGCGAGAATGCCGATTATGAGGCTATCTTTGGCGATAACCCACTCGGTCAGACTGACGAGCAAACGCCGCTTGCAATTGTATTTGAAAAATAGTTCTCACCGAGTCTAAGCCTGCTGGGAATCAAGTTCGCATTACCGTCACTTCGTAGTACAATAAGGTTATGTTTATTGTGGGGCTACTTGGATGGTGGTATGGTCCGGGGTGGCGCAGTTGTATGGAGCGTGTCTTTGAGCGTTTAGCGGCAACGGCGGACTTCTTTTCTATCGGTTTGTTAGTGCGGACGTTATTTTCTCCATTTCGCCAGATTTCTGCTGGTAGAGTGCGCGGTTCTCTTGGTGTGCAGCTTCACGCGCTACTCGACAAGTTGATCTCGCGCATGATTGGCGGCATGGTGCGAAGCGCCATGATTATTGTTGGTGTGCTAGCACTCTTCTTTCATGGTTTGATTGGCGGCGTTGCTGTGATCGGCTGGATTCTTGTACCGGTAATTCCCCTTCTTGGTGCTGTACTTGCAGTTGGCGGGTGGTTGCCATGGTAGCATCTGTCTTTAACTACAGAAGTCAGCGCGCAGCAAAAGCGCGCATTGGCCATGCGCTCGGTGGTGTATGGGTGCGACTATTGTTGGTTGTCGGCATTCTTTTGCTCATTGGCGGCCTGGCATTAGTTGTCGTTCGTCTGCCGATTGGATGGCTGGTCCTTGGTTTGGCGGTCGTGCCGTTGATGCTTCGCGCATGGTACTACGGAGAGCTGCGTCATATACCTGCGATGAAAAATTCATCTACTATTGACGATGTCTTATCAAGCGATATTTTAGGACAACTTCCCAAGGAGCCAACGCCACGTGATATCGCCGAAGCGATTGGGCGCGTTTCATCGGGTCAATTTATGGGTGTGCGGTTTGGCTTAGTGCCACAAGTCCTTATTAATATGATCCCGGAAGACACGGCGGTTATTTGGGAAAAGGCAGCTTCTTTGCAGGAGGAGTTGGGAGCGGCACATATTTCTGCGCCAATCTTAACCGTTGCTTTGTTGCGCGCACATGCCAGCTATGAGCAGATCTTGGCATATTTGCACCTTGAAGACGCTGATCTGATCGAAGGTATTAAGTGGCAGGCACATCTTCGTGAATTAATCGACCAGCATAAGCAGCCACGGCGTACCGGTGGAATTGCTCGCGACTGGTCGTTTGGCTACACGCCGCTCTTAAGTCGTTTTGGTCAAAACATCAGCGAGCAAGCTGGGGGCGGTCTACTGAACGCTCAGCTTGCTGCGCATGACGAGGCGCGTGAGCAGTTGATTAAAATATTTTCTCAAGGGGGACGACAAAACGCAGCCCTGATCGGACAGACCGGCAGCGGTAAGACGACTATTATTCACAGCTTTGCAGAGGCCCTACTTGATGCTAATTCGGCGCTACCGGGTAACCTGAAATTTAGCCAGGTGATTATGCTTGATGCGACTTCACTGGTGTCGGCTGCTGGTGGGCGAGGTGAGCTCGAGCAGCTTGTAGAGCGTATACTCCTTGAAGCTTATAGTGCAAAAAATATTATCATTTGTCTCGATAATTCACACTTGTTCTTTGAGGAGGGGGTTGGTTCGGTTGATCTTAGTAACGTGCTGTTGCCAATTCTTGAGGCGGGGCGCCTGCGCGTAATTTTGTGTCTAGAAGAACAACGCTTTTTGCAGATCAGTAGTCGTAACCCTGCGCTTGCCAATGCGCTTAATAGGATTGCGGCTGCCCCTGCCACGCAAAATGAGACGATGCGTGTCATGCGCGACCAGCTGCTACTTATTGAATTCCGCCATCATGTTACGTATACGTATCAGGCGCTCCAAGAGGCGTATCGCCTTAGTGAGCGCTACGTGCATGATTTAGTTATGCCGGGCCGTGCGGTGAAATTGCTGGAGTCAGCTGCGTCTTATGCGGAGAGCGGCCTCGTGACAATAACGTCAGTCCAGCAGGCAATCGAGAAAACACTAGACGTTAAGGTTGGAGTTGCAAGTGACGTGGGCGAACGTGAAAAGCTCTTAAACCTGGAAGATCTTATTCATCAGCGAATGATAAATCAAACACGAGCGGTTGGCGTAGTGAGTGACGCGCTTCGTCGAGCACGAGCTGGTGTGCGCAACCAGAATCGCCCTATTGGAGCATTTCTTTTTCTTGGTCCGACTGGTGTCGGTAAGACTGAACTTGCCAAGGCGCTTGCCGAGGTATATTTTGGCGGTGAAGATCGTTTGATCCGGCTCGATCTCAATGAATACGTACGCTCCGAAGATGTGGCTCGCTTGATCGCCGATGGCGCAAATGACCCAGGTAGTTTAACTGCCCAAGTGATGAAACAGCCCTTTAGTGTTGTGTTGCTCGATGAGGTTGAGAAGGCACATCCGGATGTTCTCGCCACGCTTCTACAGCTACTTGACGAAGGTATTTTAAGAGATATCAAGAACCGTGAAATTAGCTTCCGAGATACGATTGTAATCGCAACCAGCAATGCTGGTGCGGATAGAATTCGGGAATATATTGAACGCGGCTATCAGCTTGAGCAATTTGAGGCACAAATCACAGACGAATTAATCAATAGCAATCAATTCCGCCCAGAGTTCCTGAACCGCTTTGATGAGATTGTTGTTTTCCGTCCGCTTAATAAAGAAGAGCTGTTGCAAGTTGTAGAACTCATTTTGGCCGGCATCAACAAGACATTGGCTCTGCAAAAAGTTAGCGTGGTGGTTGACCAGGAGGTTAAGGAGCTATTGGTTGAGCGTGGCTATGATCCACGACTTGGCGCTCGACCAATGCGTCGTGTGGTTCAGCGGGCTGTCGAGAATACGGTCGCCAAGCTTCTGCTTGCGGGCGGAATAACGCCGGGTGGCGTCGTGACGATTACGCGTGAGCAAGTTGAGCAAATCCTTGGGTCTCAAAGTGGTGCACAGGCGATTATTGATAATATCTCGCCTTCTATAGATCCTCCACAATCTCCTGAGCTGTAAATGAATAAAAATTACCCCGGCACTGGGCCCGGGGTAATTTTGCTGGATAAGAGGGTTAGCGCTTAACTGAGCGACGGGCGTTTTGGGCTGCTTCACCAACCTCTTGCTTCACGTCGTCCTTGTGAGCGCGAGCCGTGTCGACAGCTTGCTCAAGTAAACCACGAGCAACATCTTTACCGCCGAGTCCAAAGGCCAGGGCGAGGCCTAGCGCCATGGCGCCAACGATGGCAGTAAACAAGATGTTAACGATATCCTTGGCAATACCAAGCTGGTTGAGGATCATAAAGATCGCAACGCTCATGGTAACAGCAGGGATAACGGTTGCAACAATACGGGCTAGGGCACTCCGTCCCAAGACGCGTGTCACAAAGGCGGCCGCGCCGGCAGAGACAGCACTTGCAACCAAGAAGATTAGGACCGCAGCCAGGATATTAGGTACGTAGCTGTAGATACCGGCTAGTAGGTCATTGAGGATTGGCAGGTTCAGTGCTGCAACGGCAAGTGAAATCGCGCCAATCATGACAAGCCAAAATACGACGCGTCCTGTGAAATACGAAGGACTTTCCACTACCCGTGATACGGTTGCTCCAGCAGGTGATGAGTGGATGGCTCGGTCAAACCGCATTCGTTTTAATATTCGCTGGGTCAGTTTTGCGAGAACCGACGCGATGATACCACCGACTAGCAGGATGAGGAGGGCAGCGAGCAGATTCGGGAGAAACGCTATGATACTACCGACGACATTCTCTAGTTCTTGTGTAAGATCAAATCTTTCCATAAGTAACTCCTTACGCTTTTATTAATGTATCCTTAATATATCGTTTCTTCGGAATGTCTTTTGTGAAATAAGTTACTAACCCCATGGTTTAAAGTATTAGTAAAAGTCCGTCGGGTAATTTATGTTACAGGAATAGAGTGTCGTCTGTCGTATAGTTGTGCTGTGCATGTAACCGAAAGGAAGTTTATGAGTAAGTTTCAATCAGGTAAAGTGACTGTTAAGTTTCTGCTATGGCCAAGCATTGTTATAAGTATCATCGGTACGATTGTTTTGACCTTGATCTTGAACATTCTATTTTAAATATTGTAAATAGGCATTTTGATGGCGTGTCTGATCTGTGACGCAATACGGCTACCTCTCGGTAGCCGTATTAGATTTGCCATTGTAATCATCTACCGTGACTCAAGGCGCTGGACTGCCTCGGTAGCCCGGTTGGCGTCACTTTGCGCTTGACCTGCTTTGTCGAGTGCCCAAATGGCTAGCCCAAGTGAAAGGATAGCTCCTATGAGGGCAAGGGTTGCGAGGACCTTTGAAACTTGCGCACTCGAGTGTGCGTCGTGGACGTCACGGCGCATGTGATGGATATTGTCGTAATCGTCTGGCATAGAAGTACCTCCTTCTTATGGTTGTAAGCATGAGTATACGGTTCAATTGCCGTGTAGGCTGTGAGAATTCTAACTATAGGTGTGGAGAGTGGCTATTGTTTACGACTACGACGACGCGATGGCGCGGTTTGTGTACGGGTGGCAGCGCGGACGCGCCAGGCGAGAAGACTTGTGAGCCCGACTGTAAAGATTGTTGCTGTCACGGTAAACCATTGCGATGCCGCATGGGGAAGATTGCTATTAAACTCCCACACGACGCTGCCGATAATACTGTAAAATGTGGCGATCATTACTGCGTAAAGGATTCTGTCGACAGTCTGTTTGATGTTTGGTAGGAATAAATAGACAAGTGCGGCGACAGTAAAAGGTGTGAGTATGTAGCCTACGATCATTGGCCAGAGCGATTCGGGTGACACGTACGCGTCAAGATTGCGCAGGAACATGTAGAGCTGATTAAGGATAAACGCTGCAATCAACAGGTGCTTTGCGGGAGTATTGAGGGTCGAGTGTTTTGCGCGACGAGTGAAGTAGGCGAG
>CBIHLX010000027.1:0-10772 GCA_966210935.1 uncultured bacterium
CAAATATAAAGAGCGCCAGCACTGTCACGATGAGCAAATTCGGTCCTTCGGGGTCATCAACAAAAAAGAACAGCAGCCTTGAAATAGCAAAAGAGAGTATTAGGAGAATGAATATAAAAAGCTTTCTCATATAGGGAATTGTATCATGCGACAGAGAAGGGCACTTGCACGCTATGAGTGAATTGCGAATTGTATACCCTTGAGCACCTAGAAGACATTCCTTAAGCTAGAGTCCTCTTTATGCATAATAATAAAACGTCGATTTACTCGACGTTTTATTGATAAATTCTTGGTGCGAGTACCGGGACTCTAACCCGGGACCTCTTCCTTGGCAAGGAAGCGCTCTAACAGCTGAGCTACACTCGCATAACTCTTAATGAGTATACGGGGTCACGGACATTTTTTCAAGGGGTTTTATGGGGAAGGTTTTACGGAAGAACGACAAAGAAAAAACCGATCACTAGGATCGGTTTTTTCTTTGGTGGCTCCTCCCAGGCTCGAACTGGGGACACGCGGCTCTTCAGGCCGCTGCTCTACCAACTGAGCTAAAGAGCCACACGGTAGTACGCGTAGCGCGCAACTCTGACTATTTTACTAGAGTTACGCGCTTTCGACAAGGGTCACTACTTGTGAATGATTTTAGCAACTGTTTCGGTCAGCTCAGCTGGCAAGACAAAGAGCGTCTTCTGGCTTGGCTCAGTGCTAATCTTCTCAAGTGTTTGGAGTGTACGGATGTTGATACCGCCAGGAACCTTGGTGAGCAATGCTGCCGCATCCGCAACAGCCTGAGCCGCAGCCTTTTCACCTTCAGCAGTAATGATCACTGCACGACGCTCACGCTCAGCCTCGGCCTGCTTAGCCATGGCACGCTTCATATCCTGCGGCAGTTCGATGTTCTGGATCTTTACGTTCTCAACATCGATACCCCATTGGTCAGTCTGACGATCAACGATTTCTTTGATTTGCTGGCTGATCTCTTCGCGCTTCGCAAGCAGGTCATCCATTTCAACGTTACCAGTGACATCACGTAGCGCCGCCTGAGCAAACTGACTTGTAGCGTAGATGTAGTTGGTAGTTTCAAGCACCGCCTTTGGTGCGTCAATCACGCGGAAGTACACAACCGCATCAACTCCAACAGTAACGTTATCGCGAGTAATCACTTCCTGCTTCGGTACGTCGATCGGTGTACTACGAATATCAACGCGAATCAAGCGCTGGATAATCGGGATAACAATACGCAGACCAGGCTGACGGATCCCCGAGAAGCGGCCAAGTGTCAGTACAACACCGCGCTCGTATTGGTTGATAATCTTGATACCACTGAGGATAAAAATACCCACAACGATCAGAATAAATATTAGAAATCCGTCCATCTGTCCCCCTGTTACTTAACTGATTTAAGTATAGCACCGCCACTAAGCCCAAGCCAACTGCTCACAGGGTATAATAGAAACATGCACCGCGTCCCTCTTGCCGAACATATGCGCCCCGCCTCACTCGATGAGGTGATTGGTCAGCGTCACTTGTTGGCAGATGGCGAGATTTTACGGCAGATCGTCGGCAACAAGGAGCCTGTCAGTCTGATTCTCTGGGGACCTCCCGGCAGCGGCAAGACAACGCTTGCCCGTATCATTGCTCGCGAGGTGAACGCTGAGTTTATCGAACTCTCAGCCGTCACGAGCGGCAAAAAAGACGTCGAGAAAGTAATCGAGCATGCCCGCCAAAATTGGAACCTGCAGCTCCGCACCATTCTCTTCGTGGACGAAATCCACCGCTTCAATAAGGCTCAGCAAGATGCATTTTTGCCACATGTCGAATCTGGCCTCATTACACTGATTGGCGCCACGACAGAAAATCCGAGCTTTGAAGTCATCACCCCGCTCCTCAGCCGTAGCCGTGTGCTTGTACTGCAGCCGCTCAGCAAAGATGAAATCATCGCTATTCTTAAACGGGCCGTCAAAGACCAAGGCAAAGCCAAAGATGTCACACCCAAAGCACTCGACTACCTGGCCGAACTGTCGGGTGGTGATGCTCGCGTAGCGCTTGGCAACCTGGAGCTGTCGCTTTCGATGGGTAAAAAAGTCACCCCAGAGATCGTGAAGGTCGCCGCCCAAAAGCGCGTACCGGGCTACGACAAAAAAGGCGAAATGCACTATAACGTCATCTCGGCGTTTATCAAAAGTATGCGCGGCAGTAACGTCGATGCCACTCTCTACTACCTAGCACGCATGATTGATGCAGGTGAAGATCCGAAATTCATTGCTCGTCGCATGGTGATATTTGCCAGTGAGGATATTGGCCTTGCCGGCAATGGCGCTCTCGGCCTCGCCCTTAATGCATTCCAAGCTGTGGAGCGTGTCGGCATGCCCGAAAGTAACTATATTCTTTTTCATGTTGCGACCGCCCTTGCCAAAAGCGAAAAATCACGCCACACAACCGATGCCATGCACCGCGCGCAGTCGCTTGCCAAGCGCTATCAGGACGCACCAGTCCCCCTTCACCTTCGTAACGCCGAAACAAAACTCATGAAAGATCTGGGGTATGCAAAAGACTATGAATGGAAAGCTGACTTCAAACACAAGAACGGCTTTCTGCCAGATGAACTCAAAAACGAGAAAATTTTCTAGATTGCTTTTGAGCGCTTAATAGCTTCGCGGTAACGAGCCAGATACGCCTTAGACATTGCATCTGATGAGAATTTTTCGGCTACCGTCCGGCGACAGTCTGCGGGATCGATCTCGTCAATACGGCGCATATATTCCTCAAACTCATGAACGTCATTTGCCAAGAAGCCGTTGACGCCATGCTCAATAATCTCAGGCATCGCACCGTGGTTCATCGCAATGACCGGCGTGCCGCACGCAAGCGCCTCAATCACCGCCATACCAAACGGCTCTTCCCAATCAATAGGAAATAGTAGTGCCTTTGCCTGTGAGATGAACTTCATCTTCTTTTTGCCGCTCATATTACCCGAATAGGTGATCTTTGGGTGGCGAATGACGTACGGTAAAATCTTGTCACTGTAGTAACGAAACTCTTCCATGTTACGGTAGTGGCTCATCGGGTTGGCAAGCTCCAAGAGAAGCTTGCGGTTGGTTTCAATACCTGCCACTGTACCCGCCATACGGAGCCGAGACTTCGTCTTGGCAGCAAGTTTAGCAGCAATATGCTGCCCCTTGTCTGAAGTGAAGCGAGCGAGCGTGATGAAGTAATTTTGCTTGGTCTCAACAAATGGAAAATGATCCACATCAATTGCATTGTAGACAGTTGGTAGGACATGGCTTTTCAAAGCCTTGGGCGCCGGACGCATTAAAGCATCAGAAATACCGATGATATAGGCGCGGCCCATATTCTGCGCCATCTGCTCCCAGAAAGGAACATTACTTGGCAGGCCGTGATCGAGCATGCCCTCATTGGTAAATGGCGGGCCATGGTGCGTATGTACAACTGGCGGCAAGTCTTTATCTGCAGTTGCCCACGCGAGTAGCTGCGGGCCAAGGTATCCGTTATGGTCGTGAATGATATCAAAGTTACCATCCTTTTTAATAGCATTGAGCGCAAACTGCAGATGCGCGCCAATAATCGGCAGCGTGTCGTATGCCGGCTTATGAATGTGTTTAAACTGCTCTTCCTTGTAGAGAGAGTGTGTTTTGACGCCCTTGGTTACGTGCTCACCGTTACCAAATATCTCCACTTCCACATCAAGCTTTTGCAGGCCCTGAATGAGGCCATCGAGGACTAATTCGATGCCGCCATAGCCTTGAATTGGCAGTGCGAGCCATGGTGGTGCAATTATCGCAACACGTAATTTTTTCTTAGACATCTGATACTGCTCCTTGTCGTTTATCAGTCATTTCGCATATCACCTGTTCCCCTATTATAACATTGTCCTATAATGGATATATGGACCGAGTAGACGAACTGACAGGACTGCCGACAGATTTCAAGCTCCTCCCGGGTGAGCAATTACTCACGATCATCCAACATGACAAACGCGAATTTGAGCATATACCGTCTAGCCTCGAACAAATGATGCGCCTCACGCGCTCACCCTCTCCCGACGCTATTGGCGCCCACGGCCCCAGTGTCGCCTCCCTTGCATTTGATGTCTCCATGAAGACCTCCGTAGACCCAGGCGAGTCACCTCTCGACTATGCCAATGGCACTGCTGCGCTGCACATTCCTACTCCTGAACACCTGCGACTTTATGAGGTCGTTTTTGGTAGGGATTCACTACGCGTCGCCATTGACCTCATTTCAAGTTATCCGGAGCTGGCCCGCACAACCGTCCTCAAACTTGCCGAACTTCAGGGGATCATTACCGATCAAGCCCGTGAGGAGGAGCCGGGTAAAATTGTTCACGAAGCGCGTGACGCCGACGACCCTCTGGCGCGAAAGCTTACCGAAGAACTCGGCTGGGGGTGGCCATATTACGGTTCAATCGATGCCACACCGGAATTCATCCGCACCCTTACGGCCTACTGTCGTCTTACAGAAGAGAACTATGCTTTCCTCTCCGAGACATACATCGACCGCTCGCAAACTGAGCGTACTATTGGCTATGCCATGGACGCCGCTGTCGAGTGGATTCTTCGCAGTCTCGACAAGAACCCTGAAGGACTGCTCGAATATAAGGCGGTACTACCGCGCGGAATCGAAAATCAGGTATGGAAAGACTCCTGGGACTCTTATCACCACGTCGACGGAACCTATGCTAATCACAATCAAGGCATTGCCTCGATTGAAGTACAGACAACCGCGTATGATGCGCTGCTCGACGCGGCACTACTGTACGAAAATGCCCTCGGTGACTCCGACAAAGCTGCTATTCTTCGCGTCCGCGCCGCAAAGTTACGCCAAACGATTATTGAGCTATTCTGGAGCGAAGACAAGGGAGGGTACTTTGTACTTGGCACCGATCGCGATGATCGCGGCCGACTGCGCCAACTAAAAATCCGCACCTCCAATATGGGCCACGTGCTTAACTCCAGACTTCTCGAAGATAATTCACCCGAAAGTAATCGCATGCGCGACGCTCTGATCAGGCAGCTTACTAGCCCTGAACTCTTGACGCCATCTGGTATACGCACGCTAGCTAGCGATGAGATTCGTTTCCGCCCAGGCGCTTACCACAACGGAAGCATATGGCTCTGGGACACTCATCATATTGCAAAAGGCATTAGACGCCATGGCTACGACGACCTCGCCGACGAAATCGATCGCCGCCTACTTAATGTTGTTGCCACGACAAAAATATTCCCAGAGTATGTGCGCGGCGATGACAGTGACACCCCGAGTATCAACACTCGCACAATTGTCGTATGGGATGAAACTCGACAACGCAAAAATCAGCTTGAGCAACCTCCTCAAGAAGTACAGGCTTGGACCGTAGCAGCGATCCTGGCTATTAAGAAGCGTTTGGCTCGACGCGGCATCTTCCCGGATCAGATCCAGAAGCCTTCGGAAATTGTTTCACTGAGTCGCTAACTACTTTCGTCTTCAGCCAGCAACGCCGCCAAAACACCATTCGTCCAGCCAAACCCATCTTGGAGTGGATATTCCCCACCACCGCCAACACGACTCGTGTTCATAACGTCGTACTTTTCGATCATTTTGTGCTTTTCTTTGAACACATGGAGGTTTGTTTCAACCCAACGTTTTTTAATTTCATTAGCAAGCCGATGGTGGCCGTAATTACGGAGACCCTCGATTGTCACCCAGTGAAGTGGCGCCCAGCCATTTGGCGCATCCCATTGCTGACCGTTGTCGATCAATGTTGAAATGAGACCGCCATCTTTAAGGAAATCTTCTTCGATACGCTTTGCTACTAGCGCCGCCTGCTTGCTGGTTGCGATGCGGGCATAGAGTGGAAATACACCAGCCAGCGACAGACGGCCAGTTGACTCACCGGTATGGAAATTGTAGTCAACGAAGAACCCGGCCCTAGCGTCCCAGTTATACTCGTGCATAGTCTTTGCACGGCGCTCAGCGGCGGCCTGGAATCGACGCGCCAGCAGAGGCTGTAGCATCAGACGGTAGGCCTCTGCAATTGTTGTCTCTAGCTGGTAGAGCAGGCTATTGAGGTCGACGGGGACTATGTCGGCCGTATGGATCGTCGCGAGGTCCTGCGGATCGTGGAACCAGCGTGAACTAAAGTCCCAGCCAGACTCAGCGCCGGCACGTAAGTGTAGATATAGGCGCGCTGCCTCACGGGCTGGCGCACTTCCTGCTGTTTCAACATCTTCACGCAGTGACTCGGGACGCGGAGTTGTCTTGTTGTCATAGTAACGGTTGAGCAGCGTACCATTTGGCATCTCAACAACACGGCGAAAAGCACGATGCTCGGTCTCGGCAAGGCGCTTCCGACCCTTCATCCAGAAACGGTACTCCATGAGCATGTACGGAAGATACTCAATCAGCACGTGACGGCCTTTGTGTCGCGCCAGTAGTCGCACCATATGCGAAAAGAATGGAGGCTGTGAACGACTCAAGAAATATGTCCGGTTTGCCGTTGGAATAAAACCATACTTACGGATCATGTATGAGTAATTCTTCATCATGCCCTCGATCATGTCCCAGCGTTTATCAACCGCAAGGCCAAGCATAATGAAATAGCTGTCCCAGTAAAACTGTTCTGAGAAGCGGCCACCCGGCACAATATAACGGTGTGGCAATGCCAGCAAAGAACCACGGTCGCGACGATTCTTACGCTCCAAAACATGCCATAGCTTAGCGATGTGCTCACGAGCAGTCATAGACGCATCGGTCTGGTACGATTCGCCGCCCCCGCCACTGAACTCGTAGAAATGACGGCTAACAAACTCGCGTAGGTCAAAATTTGGATCCTGCTTTTCAAGCAAGTACTCTTGCTGAATCGCCTTCATGCGGCGGCGCGGCACGAGATCAGGAAACGTTTTGCCATCATCGTAAACCTTGAGATGCTGCACTTCATCAAATAACTCACCCAATGCCTCGTCAGGACTCTTAGCGGTCACTCGAAGATTACCCGTCGTTTTAACAAACGTCGTCTTTAATGTATCCTCGCCTGGAATTGGTATGTTAATTTTTTTCATAATTACTAATTAGTATAAGCAGCTTACCTCTAGTATTCAACACTATTTTGCTATAAAAAATATACCCCTAGCTCATATGAGAGTTAGGGGTATATTTGTCTTTGAATTGTCTAGTTCTTAGAAGCGCGCTTGCGATCGTTTGGATCAAGGAAACGCTTGCGAAGACGAAGTGACTTTGGCGTAACTTCGAGAAGCTCATCGTCTTCAATGAAGTCAATCGACTGCTCAAGACTTAGATCAGTGTACGGCGTCAACTGGACAGTACCGTCACTCGATGAGCTACGCATGTTCGTAAGCTGCTTAGCACGGCAAACGTTAAGCTCGAGATCATCGTGACGTTGGTAAAGACCGACGATCATACCCTGATAGACAGTCGTGCCAGGACCAACGATCAGTTCGCCACGTGCTTCTGCAGTCTGCAGGGCATACGGAGTCGTCACACCAGCTTCAGTTGCGATTAGAGCACCGTTACGAGTCTTTTGGAGCTTAGGGCCAATTGGTTCGTAGCCGTGCGGGAGAGTGTTCATGATAACTGTACCCTTGGTTGCAGTAAGCAGTATATTGCGAAGACCGATCAATGCACGGGTTGGCAGGATGTAGGTTGTGCGAGTTGTACCACTACTGGTCTGCTCTTGCTTGACCATAGCCGCACGACGAGTACCAAGCTCTTGGCTAACAGTACCGAGGAATTCGGCTGACACTTCGATAAGTAGTTCCTCAACAGGCTCTTTCGTGACACCATCTTCAACAATCGTCACCACCTGAGGGCGGCCGACTTCAAACTCAAAGCCTTCACGGCGGAGTGTTTCAATCAAGACGGACAGGTGAAGCTCACCACGGCCAGAAACCGTGAAGCCAATACCGTCTTCTTCGACACGCAGAGAAACGTTAGTTTCAAGCTCCTTCTTGAGGCGGTCACCGATTTGGCGGCTCGTATTGAACTCCCCTTCTTTACCCTTGAGTGGGCTAGTGTTTGGACCAAGGTACATGCTTAGGGTTGGTGCTTCGATATCAATCACAGGAAGCGCTTCTGGGTTTTCCTTGTCAGCGATAGTTTCACCAATATGAGCATCAGCAATACCCGTTAGTGCAACGATGTCACCAGCAATAGCACCATCGACTTCTTCGCGGTTGAGACCTCGGTACCCAAAGACCTTATCAATCTTGCCGTTGATTTGCGTGCCGTCACGCTTAATCAGTGTGATTGGCTGGTTCTTAGAAACCTTACCGCGCGTCACACGGCCAATGGCGTACTTACCAAGGAATGAGTCGTACTGCAGCGAAGTCACAAGCAGCTGCAGGGTACCTTCTGTGTCAACAGTTGGTGCGGGAATATCGTTAATAATCGCCTCAAAGATAGGTGTTAGGTCGGCGTGCTCGCCTGGGTTGTCAGGAAGTGTTGTCCATGCCTTACCGTCACGACCGATCGCATAGTAAACCGGATAGTGCAGCTGACTGTCATCGATAGCAAGTTCGAGGAAAAGATCTGAAACTTCGTCGATTACTTCGTCTATACGACGTGATGGCTTATCGATCTTGTTGATAATCACAACAGGCTTAAGGCCAAGTTCAAGCGCCTTTGAAAGCACAAACTTCGTCTGTGGCATCGGCCCTTCTTGAGCGTCTACCACCAAGAGAACGCCGTCGGCCATGTTGAGTGTGCGCTCAACTTCACCGGAGAAGTCAGCGTGACCCGGAGTGTCAATGATATTGATTTTGTAGTCACCGTGATAGATAGAAGTCTGCTTAGCGGTAATAGTAATACCACGCTCGTGCTCCTGGTCACCACTGTCCATAATGAGCTCCTGGCTCATTTCAGCTTGGTTGTCACGGAAGGTGTTTGACTGCTTTAGCAGCCCATCAACCATCGTCGTCTTTCCGTGGTCGACGTGCGCAATGATGGCGATGTTGCGGATAAATTTAGGGTCTTTCATAAAAATACGCCCATTTCTGATGGGCTCCTCTATCCGTTATACTAGCAAATTTAGTCTGTTTTTTCAAGCCATGAGGGCGTATTAACACTCGTATGGCGGTAGCGCTGCGTATTCACTATAGGCGGCCGTGCCGTTGCCGTTAAATGTATAGATACGATCAGTCGCACAAGCACCGGTTTCGTTTTGATTCTCATCGATCATGTAGGGATTGCCCCGATAATCTCCCGCTTTTAGCGACTCAAGATTTGCACCAGACGCGGCAGCAATACGATCGATATTTTCATAGTAGCGCACCCAGCAAGCATGTGTTTTTGGAAGGTCCTTTGGTTCTACGTTTCCTGTGTTACCGCTACTGGCAGCACAAGCGCCGACAGACCATGTATTAACAGTGATGTAGCGCAGCGATACCCCTGCATTGATACGCGCTAATCGCATCGCCTTCATGTATGAGGTAAGATCAGAATCCCGCCGCGCGTTATTTGCCCGCTGCTGGATACCGTTATAGGCAACAACCGTGATGGCCGCCAGAATTGCAATGACGACAATGACAATAAGAAGTTCAACAATCGTAAAGCCGCGATTTGAAGTTTTTGCCCACATATTGGTTACGATTATAGAGGAGCTTGGCCAAAAAATAAACCGCCCAGCCAAAGCCGGGCGGCTAGATAATCTCCTGGTGGAGTATAGCGGATTCGAACCGCTCGCCTCTTCCATGCCATGGAAGCGCTCTACCAAATGAGCTAATACCCCGTACAACTGGCTATTGTAGCAGAGATTTACACCCCCAAACAAGTCGGAGTCAGAAAGATATGATGACAGAGTTATCTAGACTATACGCCCTAGCGTCGCCTATCTCCCTACTGCTGATTTCGTCAGTAATTATCAACATATCGTCAAAAACTGCCTCACGTACCATCAAAAATCCGCCTCTTTTTACGGAAGCGGAATTGAGAGCTGCTACGCGCCCACCCGGGGCACGGTTTGGTGTTTATCGGTCACTGTTTGTTTTAACGCCTAAGGCACCCCTTTGGCGTACCAGCTTAACGCCCATTATCACGCTTATGCAATGTATTTGCAAGTGCTTTGTGAGCTGCCTGGTAGCATTTATAGGGAAAGTATGCTTAAATTAACAATGTTCAGAAGCATACGCGAAATGCTGGAGCGGTCGCTTCCCTCTTACGGGAAACTCCTCTTTACAACAACGTTCGCCGAAGCGGTCGATCTGACGATTGCATTCATAAGTAAAGAGAGTACCCAATTATGGCACAGCAAAATCTATTTATCGGTAGCCTTGCATACGCAACTACTGATGACAGCCTCAAGGCTCATTTTGAGCAAATCGGTCCTGTAGCTAGCGCCCGTGTTGTCACTGATCGTGACACTGGTCGTAGCAAGGGTTTTGGTTTCGTCGAGTTTGAAAACGACAGCGACAACCAAAAAGCCGTTGACCTACTTGATGGTAAAGAACTCGATGGTCGCACTATCGCAGTTAGCCTGGCTCGTCCTCGCGAAGAGCGTCCACGACGCGAATTCAACAGCAACGACCGTGGCGGCAACCGCGGCGGCGACAGTTCATTCCGTCAGCGCAGCTGGTAATTACCGGCGCCAACAAAATACACCCCAATCATATGGGGTGTATTTTTTATTGGCAGAAACCTGATTATACGCAGGCCTGCAGGCTCCACCACGTTAAACCCTGATTATTCATCCCTCGATGGCAATCGGTCCGTGTCTCGTAGTCAATACGAATGCCATACGCACCGCC
>CBIHLX010000028.1:0-10543 GCA_966210935.1 uncultured bacterium
TCACGCCTCCCTGTCACGGAGGAGATCGCCGGTTCGAATCCGGTCGGGCGCGCCATAGAAAAAGCCTCATCCTTGGATGGGGCTTTTTCTATGTCCCGAATCGGATACCGGACCGCTTCAGCGGTTCGGTGAAGCGCGGCGCAATTCTATGCGAGCTCGCTCGAAATAGAATAAGCAAGCGATATCCGGTCAGTCTTATTGTAAGAATAAAAAAAGGACCCGCACCTGCGAGCCCTTTCCACTTACTTCCCGTATCGCTCCTGGACAAACTCCCAGTTCACAACATTCCACCAGGCTTGCACGTAGTCATCACGTTTGTTTTTGTAGTCGAGATAATACGCATGCTCCCAAACATCAAGCCCAAGAAGCGGTGCATCCTTGCCCTGCATGAGCGGGTTATCTTGATTGGCCGTCGTAATAATCTCCAAATCAGGCTGCAGCCACGCCCAGCCGCTACCAAACACACCCAGTGACTTTGCATTAAACTCGTCAATAAAGGCCTGAAAGCTACCGTATCGCTCGGCAATCGCCCTAGCTAACTCTCCACTCGGCTCACCGCCACCCTCTGGCGACAACCACTGCCAAAAAAGGCTATGGTTATAGTGACCGCCGCCGTGATTACGCACAGCCGTTCGGACCTGCTCAGGCAGACTATCGAGGTCTGTTAATAAACTTTCCAATGGTCGCTCTTGGAGAGCTGGCGCCTGATCAAGCGCAGCGTTGAGCTTATCAACATATGCTTGATGATGCTTGCTGTGATGCAGCTCCATGATATCGGCACTTATATAAGGACCGAGCTGATCATATCCGTAAGTTAGTGTCGGTAATGTATGCATGATACCTCCTTTACTGAGTTTGAGATTGAGATTGAGCTTCAAGAGCCGGGATACTGATATGCTCTTTTACCTTGCCTTGCGACTTCAAGCTTTCAAACTGCTCATTGAACATCATTAGTGGAATGCGCAAATAAGCATAGCTTAGCTGCGTATCTGTTTTATCAAGCAACTTCACAAAGTAGTAGCCATCAACCTTCGTGGTCTTAATAACACCCGACACCTGCCCCTTCTGAAGCTTGGCCGCAGCTGCACTCAGGCCGCCATCGAGATTAGTAAATGGCACCAAGCCTGAGATCCGTGACTCAACCTTAGCCTTGCCTTCACCGCCGAGCTCAGCAGCAATCTTATCAAAGTCTGCATCAGGCGCCTTCACTAGCTCTGCTGCTTTATCAGCCTGCTCTTTGGCTTTTGTATCAATTGCATATGCAACCGCCAGCCGAGTCAGGTTGTTGCGGATAACCCGTCGGTTCTCTTCTGGCGACCAGCCAAGCACGCTCATTGTCGATGCGTCATATGTTTCCTGAGAAATGCGACCGTTGCTGGTGTTGCGCGCTTCACTGATTTCATTGTCAATTTGGCTATCGGCAATTGAGATATTGAGCTCACCCGCAAGTTTGTGTGCGTATGCGTCGAGTTCGGCGCCACTCAGTGCCTTGCGTTTGTTATAGTCAACCTGTCGCTTGCCGTCTTTATCAGCAAGGTTAACACGCTCGTTTTGCTGCAAGTAATGCACCGAACCGCGATAATACATAAGGTAGTCGCTGTACTCAACTGTGTGGCCATCAACCGTAGCAACCGGCAGGGGTAAGACGCGTGTCACCCTATAAAAAAATGTTCCCGTATTCTGCGCTACGTAAAGCTGCTGCCATGCCAGTACCACTAATAAAATTAACGCTGCGACCGTAATAATGATCGTATTAATCACCAGCTTGTGGCGAGCGTACTGCATTGGGTACTTGAACCGACGTCCGCCGGCTAGGATCTGCTCGCGGTGCTCCGCAACAGTTTCATTAGTAATACGCATCGGTGCTTGTTCTTGGACCGATTTTTTAGCGCGTCGCTTAAAGGCTAGCTTCTTCATAAACTCCTTGTGGGGTATCAGCAATGGCCTGAGAAACGGCATCCTGCAGCTGATTATAGACCCTATCTGGGTGCTCTACTTTGTGTATAACAAGATCACCGACAAACGTCTGAATGACAATCGTGCCAAACCCAAACATTTCACCGGTAAACCCAGGTATATTATAGCTTATGTTCTGTATCTTTGACAGGCGAAGCTCAACGACATCTTTGCCAAAAAACCCCTTCTGGGTAATCTGGCGGATACGCTGATCGCTCACAATATAGACCGTAAAATACCACATCATAAAGTGATACGAAAACAGTATCAAGCCGAGCAATAAGCCGCCGATTGGCAGTAAAAACAGTTCAAGATTTGACTGCCAAATGAGTGGCGGGATAGCCGAAATCATAAACGGCACCAATAAAAGATAAAAGCCTTTACGCATGGCGATAATATGTCGTCGGAAGATAAAGAGAAGCTGCTCTCCGTCGCGCTGCCCCTCAAATTCAGGATAGCTCTCATCGCTAGTTGGTTTCTGCATGTGCTTATTATACTACGGCCGATCCAAAAGCATACCCCAGTTAGTCGGGCGATCGCGACACTCCCTATCTCCGCCGCCCTTGATCGCTTCGCAAGCCGTACGGGTTTAGATTCGTGCATGAAATCTACCAAAGAAATAGGAGGCTACTATCGCCTCCTGTTTCTTTGGTACCCCGGGCAGGAGTCGAACCTGCAACCTTTTCCTTAGGACGGAACTGCTCTATCCAATTGAGCTACCGAGGCATGCCTGTTATTGTATCACGAAAACAGCCCCCGAAGGGGCTGCTGTAATGTCCGCCTACTAGCGAGTAAACTTTTCATGAACGGCTGAGTAATCATACAGTTCAGCTTCTGAGAACCAGTGTGGAATTTCCTTTTCCGCATCAGCTAAATCACCTGAAGCGTGGATCAGGTTTGGAATACCCTTGTTGGTTTCGTCAGCATAGCCATAGCTCATGTGCGAGAAATCGCCACGAATTGTACCTGGTGCTGATGACTTTGGTTCAGTTGAGCCGACTAGCTTGCGAACGAGCTCAACCGCCTCAACACCCTCAAGTACCATGGCGATAACTGGTCCCTGATTCATAGTATCGAGTACGTTGTTAAAGGTAGCTTCGCCACGACGTGTAATAACCTGACCAATCTCTTCGTAGTGCTTGTAATAGTGATCGCGATCTGGCGCAAGCATCTTTGTCGCAATAATCTTCAAACCGACGCGCTCAAAGCGAGTCAGAATCTCACCGACAATACCACGCTGGACGGCGTCAGGCTTAAAAACAATAAGGGTTCGTTGGATATTTTTATCAGGCATAGGACTCCTTCTTAGAGTGCGTTAGTTTCCCTTTGAATCTATTGTACCAAAAGGAAGACAGCCAACACACCGGCAAGACCAACTCGATACCAACCGAAGACCGCAAGACTATGACGTGATAAATAGCGCATCAGAAAACCAATTGCGAGCAATCCCGACACAAACGCCACGACATTACCAACAATCAGCATTGGCATGTGTTCAATGAAATAACTACGGTCATCAGCACCAAGAAACACTTTCGCAGTGACGCCGAGCATGATTGGCACAGATGCTAAGAAGCTATATTCCGCAGCCGCAGCCGGCGACAGCCCCATAAACCGACCCATGATGATGGTCGAGCCAGAGCGCGACACACCCGGAATAAGCGCCACCATTTGCGCTAGGCCAACCGCTAGTGCTCGACCAGCCGGCAATTCTTCACCTGTCTCTTTCTTGGTAAGCTTGGGCAAACGCTCCAAGACGATCATCAATGTCCCGACAAGCGCCAGAGTAATGGTTACAACTACCAGACTTCCGAAGAATGAAGACTCACCAATAAAATCGGCCATCAAGTAGCCGACAACACCAGCAGGAATTGACGTCAACAAAATATTGCGCGCCAAGCGGTACTGTTTATTTACAATAATGTCACGGATAATTCGAACAATCTTTTTGCGGTAGAACACCAGCAACGCTAGCAGTGTGCCGATATTAATAAATTCTAAAAATAAGTGATCGGAGGCGCCGGAAAACAGTTGCTGCATAATCACCAAGTGACCAGAACTGCTAATCGGAATAAATTCAGTGAGGCCTTGCGTCAGGCCCAAAACAACGGATTCAAGAACATTCATGATCTTTATTATACCCATTCGCCTCTATCTAGGATATGCTTAAATTATGTATACATCAGAGCTCATCATGGACTACATCGAGCATCTTGAGGTTGAGGGCGGCCGCTCCGCTAAAACCGCCGAGAACTATCGCCGCTACTTAGAGCGATTCGTTGAGTTCACGGGCGATATTACTGTCGACAAAATTAGCCAAGAAGTTATTCGTAAATATCGCCTATGGCTCAATCGCCATCATAACGATCAAGGCGAGGAGCTCGCGCTCATCACCCAAAGTTACCATCTCATCGCCCTGCGCGGCTTCTTGAAGTACTTGTCACAGCGCGACATTCCGAGCCTGAGTCCGGAAAAGATCAGCCTGCCAAAGACAGCGCGCAAGCAAGTCACCTTTCTCCACTATGACGAAGTAACCCGCATGCTCGACAGTATCCCCCTCGACACCGAAACCGGTCTTCGCGACCGGGCTATTGTTGAACTACTTTTTTCCAGTGGCCTGCGTGTCTCAGAACTTGTAAACCTCAACCGCGACCACATCAACACCAAGCGTCGCGAGTTTATGGTCCGCGGTAAGGGCCAAAAGGACCGTCCGGTTTTTATTGGAAAGTCATCGGCCGAGCGCGTTGAGGCATACCTCGCTGCTCGTCTCGACAATCTACCGCCACTCTTCCTAAGTTATAGTCGCAATAATGTCAGCAATACTACAGGCGACTACCGCCGCCTTTCGGCACGTAGTATTCAGCGTATGATTAGTCAGTACGCCCGCCTCGCCGGTATCACTAAACACGTCAGCCCCCACACGATGCGCCATAGTTACGCTACCGATCTCCTCATGAATGGCGCCGATTTAAGAAGTGTTCAAAGCATGCTCGGCCACAGCAATATCAGTACCACCCAGGTTTATACTCACGTGACCGACGCACACCTTAAAGAGGTTTACGAAAAATTCCACAGTGACACTGAGTAATTATGGTGTGCAGCCCTGCGGCGCGTACTGATTTCGATCATCAGTAATAAAGAACTTCTTGCAAAGATTGCCAGCAATATCAACAGCCGCTTCTGGGTAGGTCATTTCGCCGCGTAGCTCCACACGCGCCTGAACTCGGCGGAATAAATTATTTGCACGACCAGTCGAATCAACCTCTGGCTGCGTGCCATTCATCTGCACTAGCGAACTATCGTTGTACAATTTTACACTATAGCTGGTTGCGTTATAGAGCGCACTTAGTCGTAGGTATGCTTCGCGATCTGATTTTGTGCCGTTAACAGGCTCCGGAAGGTTAATCGTCATACTACAGGCGTACTTGACCGTACTTGCAAAATTCTGTGCACAGCCTGTCGCAACTGGTGTAAGGCTACCCGAACGACGGCCATCACGCGCAAAATCGACTGATGATCCTGAAGGGACCAATAGATTTGTTGGGTACAAGAAAAGTGTATTCGCATTGCTCTTCCCGTCTGAGGTTGTGGTATCGAAATTACCCAAGTCAAAGCCGGTGCCCATCTGCATCAACTGAGCACGCAAGAGTGGTGGCGTCGTCTTTGGCCAGCGACTACCAAGTGGAGGTAGCTCGGCTGCTCCGCTATCAGGAAAAGTAAGGTTCGTCACTCCCGTGCCAGCATCTTCACTTTCAAACCACTGCACCTCAATCCGATTAAACTCCCCCGTACCAACAAGAGGGATAATAGCGGACTCATGAAGCGCTAGCGTACTCCTGTAATCATTGGTCAGCTTGCTAATCTTGACGCAGGTGTAGGCCTGATCAAGTGCATCGTCTCCTTCGGCCGACTCGAGCATCGTCTCTGGCGCACCAGGGTCACCCCCCATGCCTGCATCGGCAATTGTCGTACACTCACCAGCCGCAATAGCATTTCGATACGTCTGACACGTGGCATCAAGCGATACGCCACACGCCTTCTCCGCAAGCAGCAGACGCTTAGCATCTTCAACGCCAGCCTGCGCCGAATCATACGCACTCTGCGACAGGTCATTGGCTGTTGCCTGCTCCTGGTCCTTGGTCATAATTTGAATAAATCCAATCGTTACAATTGTCATTAATAGTGCGGCAAAAACTACCACAAATAATGAAACTGCACCCGACTGCTGAACTGATGAACGATGCCACATACTACCTTCTCCCCGTCTTGTTGCCTGCGCGAGCCAAAATATCAAACCTATTCACTGCACAATAATCAGATCCGCCGCTACTACCCGATGGTGGCTGACAAGTAAGCTCATCAAGGATTAGCTCATCTTGATCATTGGTACCTAGCGTCAAGCTGATAGCGTATAGCGCTTGGCCTGAAATAGGGTGCCGGTCTGTTTCGGTTACAATAAAGTCGTGCACCACCAGATCACGGTCTCCACTGTCGAGAAGTTCAGTTGCCAGTGATTGATCAACTTTTTTATTCAGGTCAGCACACAGTGTTGCGCCGCTATCGGACACCTTCACAAGCCGGATTTGCTTCTCTGAATCATCGCTATACGTGTTCTGCACACCAGTCTCTGAAACTAGCGCGGCACCCTTATTCCACACATATGTGTAATCGCCAACACAGAGTCGGCCACCAAGATTATTTTGGTTAATAAAATGTGATGTCGTACTAAAGGGCTTATTGGCCGCAATTGTCCGTTGCAGCTCATCGGTTACCGCTCGGCCAGCCTGATTTACCTGACGCAGTGTCATTCCCTTATTGTAGATATGGCCAATTTGCATTGTGACCATCGCAATCGCAAGCAGCAATAGCGCCACAAAGCTCATCGCAAGCATCAGTTCGATAATCGTAAAGCCCTGTGATTTAGACTGCCGGGTCATATAACCTCACAATTGTTCCTAGTGTTAATGGACGGTTAATCCCTGGACTATTCCAGCACGCGCGAATATGAAAATCGACATAAGGCGTCTTGCCGTCAGTCGGAACAACATGAACCGCCTCAACCCACATACCATACGACTTGTCGATGACGCTACTCGTTGGACTTTCGTACACCACCTGAGCAAATGGCGGTAAACTTTCATCAGCAGGTGGCTGCATTTCAACAATACCACTCACCACTCGCGCCGTACGCGCATTCATCACAAAGGGCTTCGTTGTCGAAGGGTCCAGTGCCGAGCACAGTGCGCCATCAATACGACCAAATTCCGAAGCTTTGCCTACGGCATAGTTATCCTTGATTGTCTGCCATTCGCCTGCTGTACCTGTCGTGGGCGCCCCGCCTGGCTGGTAACTTGCCACATAGGCCGCATGAACATAACGTAGCGCCTCGGCCTGGGCTTGCATCTGCTGGCGAACAAGCGTAATTTCAAGCGATCGCTGCGCGGACGCAATACCCTGATTCATGATAGACAGACTTCCCACGGCCACCATCGCAAAGACCGCTACAGCAAACATAACTTCGATAATTGTGTCACCTTGCTGAGTTGAGCGAGTTACGCGTCGCATAGCTTATCTCCCTCTGGCGCAACCTGAACAGCGCTTGCCGAGCTCGCAAACGGACTAAGTCTCACGCCCAGTACACTGCCAGCAATCGTCAAACCGCTTGGCGCAACACAAAGCGGCACCGCCTCGCGGCTCACTCCAGCATTGATCATAACCTCAGGGTTAGCCGTAGCCGACATATTCGCAAAGGTGAGAATTCCTCCACTGAGTGGAGACCGGACAATCAATATTCGCATTGGCTGCGCTACATCGGAGCCTTTTTTCACAATCGTAGCGCCCCACGCCATCGACTTCTCCTCACGTCCAAGCGGTGATTCTGCGATAGCATAGTTATCGGCGAGCTCCACAACGTCAGTCGCCGCCTCGTCGCTACCGCTCGCAGTACGGTATCCGACTACATCTGTTGCGATCATCTGCTGTCCGTCATCTTGAACTGTCAGCAAGCGACCAAGTAGCAAACACTCACCCGTTCCGCGCGGCTTGCCTGCAGTTTGTTCAACCCCCGCCATGCTGTTACAGCTCCACGTTGCATCTCTGTCGTTCACGACATTATCCACCTTGCTATACTGATCTTGCACAAAAGACTGCAGGCTATTGACGCTATCCTTATAGCGCTGCTGATTGATTGCGCTACCCGTTCCCGCCAAGATTCCGACCGCCAGCAAGCCAGTCACTGCCAGGAACAGCATCGTCTCAATAATAGTAAAGCCAATAGCGCGCTGGTTCGTACCCATGTTGGGCTCATTATAGCATAAGCATCATAGCAAGCACACTAGGCTTCGGCCGTGCTACGGCATCATAAATGGCATAAAACTCAGCGTCACATACCAGTCGATTACCGGCTGGCCGACAAAGAATGCTACAACCATGCCAAGGATCAAGAACGGCCCAAATGGTACGCGCGAGGTGCGCTCCAGACGCTTAGAAACAAGCCCTGGAATAATCACAAGACACCCAATAAGATTAGCTGCAAACAGCGCTACAAACGCGAGTACCCAGTCGCCAAGCACAAGCGCTAATACAAGACCGAGCTTCACATCACCAAATCCTACCCAACGACCACGCGATACCCACCAGAGCAGGAGGTACAGGCCGCTAAGGATCGCGACAGCACCAGCCACACTCCATACTGCCGTCAGATGATTTGGCGCTTGCGCTACTTGGATCAATGCCATGCCGCTCGCTAGGCCAATTAGCGGAAAAGTCACGACATCCGGCAGAAGGAACCATTTCTGGTCATAAGCAAACAAAATCAAGAGCCCGACACCGATAAGCAGCCAGAGGGCGAAGCGTAGCACTTCCCAGCCCTGCAGAGCCTCTGGCCATACGAGATACGACACAACGAAGAAGCCGGCCATCGCCACTTCCATTAATGGCTCAAACCAACCGATCGACTTGTGGCAGTAGCGACATTTCCCACGGAGACTCACCCAACTGACCAGCGGCAGCAGGTCGTACCAAGCGAGCTGATGACCACAATGCAAACAGCGCGAACGGTCTTTGCTCGTATACGTCCCTTCGTTGAGCGGCTTGAGCTGAAGAAACTCCTTCTCCTCAACATGCTCACCCTGTGCCTTGTCTTCAGCTAACTGGCGGGCGCGCAGGCGCCAGACGGTTGCACCCGCAAAGCTACCAAATAGTAGACCAAAAAGTCCAAGAATTATTGCAATAACAGCCTGTTCCATATCTACCCTATGATACTCGACCATAAGCAAAAACAAAACCCCGGTTGTAGCCGGGGTTTTGTAAATGCCGAGAGGTCTAGTTGCTTACGCAGGCTACACCGCCACCTTCAAGCTTGTACTGGAAAGCGATCTTGCCAGAACCTTGGCCTGTCTTAAGAGACTCGCCTTCGCAAACTGCATTGCGTGTAAAGGAGATTTCACCTTCAGTAAAATCGGTCGCCGCGTCACCTTCTTTAAAGACATAGTCTGTTCCATTTGGATCAGCAAAGGTGTCACCACCGGCAGTCAGGTAGCTATTAATGAAGCCATCTGCGCCATTGTCTTCAAGCGTATCAGTGCTTGGTAGCTTGTTGCGATTATTAGTCTGGAAGTTCTGAATAGCCGTCTGAACACGACTGAGATCGGTACGACGCTGAGTATCACGCTGGTTGCGCTGGAGCGCTGGGAGCGCAATAAAGACCATCAAGAAGATAAGACCAGCAATTGCCAGCACCAACACGACTTCGATAATCGTAAAGCCCTTCTGGTTGTTTGTTTGCTTCGGTACGTTCATAAAATTTTCCACCTTTCTATGAACTATTAAAATGCGCTTAACGCTTACGCCTATAGTACGACAGCGCCCAGCGAATGTCTAGCGTTAGGTTTTATTTACCAGTCCGTAAATTGGCAGCAGAATTGCCCCCACCATACCACCAGCAACAATAGCCAAGACAACCATCAGAATCGGCTCAATCGCTGTCGAAATCGCTTTGATTTCTTCATCAAGCTCATCCTCGTATACTTGGGCGGTCTTCCCCATCATGTCATCGATACGACCAGACTGCTCACCGATCTTAATCATCTGTGGAACTAGTGGCAAAATATAATCCTCGGGCTGCAGCGAAGCTGAAAGTGGCTTACCACCTTTTACCTTTTCGGCTGCACGGTCAATACTTTTCGCGATAATTGTATTGTTCACAGCCGTACTCGTAATGTGCAGCATGTCGAGCATGGCAACACCCGTCGAGAGCAGTGTCTGGCCGGTGCGTGCAAAGCGAGCCATGTAGAGCTTGCGGAACATACCGCCAAACATAGGTACATTCAGCTTAAACGTATCCTTAAAGTGAATACCGGCATCGGTTTTGAGGTACTGCATAAAAAAGTAGATCGCGATACCAATGATGATTATCACCAGCCACCAGAACTGCGCCATAAAGTCAGCAGCCGAAACCATAATCTGAGTCAGGAATGGCAAGGTTTGTTTCATATCAAGGTAGAGCTTCTTCACCTGTGGCACCACGGTAAACAACATGAAGGCCATCACACCGAAGATCACGACTAGCACGATAATCGGGTACGTC
>CBIHLX010000029.1:0-10024 GCA_966210935.1 uncultured bacterium
CCTACAATATTATTCTCGAAGGTATCTGGTTCTACAGCGGCTTCATGGTGGCGCTCTCATTCCGTCAGCGCAACTTGCTCCGTAATTTCGGTTCTCTTATTGACTGGGTTGTTCGAGATGAATCACTTCACCTTAAGTTTGGTATCAACCTGATCCTAACTGTGCTTGAAGAAAATGAAGACCTTCAAACCGAAGAGTTTGCAAACGAAATCAAGCAGATGATCCTCGACGCTGTCGAAATGGAAGAGGACTACAACCGAGACCTGCTGCCAAACGGTATCCTTGGCCTCAACAGCGACTACATCAACCAGTACGTGAAGTACCTGGCTGACCGCCGCCTCGAAGAGCTTGGTTTTGATCCGCACTACAAGGTGTCAAACCCTGCTAAGTGGATGGCTGGTGCTAACGACACGCTGCAGCTAGTTAACTTCTTTGAAGCAACCAATACCAGCTACGAAGTCAACGCCGGCACACCTGCGCCAAGCATGGTCGGGCAAAGCCCAAGCGCTGACCGCGAAGAAAACGACCCGGATAACAGTATCTTAAAGCAGTAACCAAAAAGTAGGCCTCAACCGGGCCTACTTTTCCTAATGACTAATTTTCAGAAAGACCGACATGAAAGATATACTTGGCCCTTACGAAACGGCTATTACGAATGCCGAAGCATTATTACATGAACACGGAATTGATTCAGCCGATCTCGTGCAGTGCGACACTATTTGCTACCGTGTTGAGACGAATGAACGCTACGAAGAGGTGAAGCAGCAGCTGGCACGCGTTGCAATTCTCCTCAATGAAGTAGAGGTAAACGGCCGCCTGATTGCCGCCTTTGCACTCGAAGAGCCACTTAGTGCCGGTGCACAGGACACAATCTCGTACATTGAGTTACCACAACCAAAGCCGGGACGTACATACGTCGAGGGTATTGATCATGTGCAATTCGTTACACGCTTGCCACTTAGCTACTTCCATCAAAAATATCAGAATGTGACTTTTGAAGAGAAGGGGCTGGTTAATCGTCTAAATCCACTACTCGAGATTGAGAGCGATGATATTGCGGTAAAGTTCCATGACAAACATATGGGTGCTGTGACCGAATTAGAAGAGCGACTGGACCTGCACTCCTTACATAGCTAAAATTGCCCATACTTCTTGCTAAGTTATTCACTACATGATAACTTAAGGTTAAATTAAGCGGGGCTCAGCTATGACATGGGTTGATCAGACAAAACGTCACTTTGCGGCCGTAAGACTGATCGCTTATATTATCGTTGGTGTGGTCACTATCTTTTGTATAGGTTTGTTAACTAGCCTATATGCTCACGCGCTTGAGGACCCATCACCTTCTTGGTTAGCGGGGGCTCCCTCTTTTCTGAGTGAAACTGAATCGATACGACAGACGGGCGTGGTTAATGATTGCACGCCAACATACGTTACTGTTGCTGGAGGCTCTCAGGGTGGGTATAAATGCCTCGTCCAAGGAGAGGATGTGGCAATTGACGACAATCTAACAAGTATTAGTATTGGTCTCGATAAAAAGCAGTATAAAGTGAACGGCATGGGTCCTGTGATTAGTGAGTACTCTAGGCGTAACTTTGTGCCATCGTCAAACATGCTTATTACTCGCAGCGGCTATACATTTGTGACATATAGCGCGACGCTGACTATAGAGTCTAATGTTTTGAAATCTCTGAGACCGGTCATTGGCCCGACGCTTGCACGTGAATACAACTATGCTTATAGCCCGGATTTCACCCTCTCGGACGGGAGCGGTCCATTGAATGTGGCTCGTGGGCTAGGATACTCGCAAAATGGTAGATGGATTGTTGTTGAAGTCATGAATCTTGGTCTTGTAAGGATTGATACGCATAATAATTACAGAGCTGAGCTTTTCTCGACACTGGCGCCGCGATATTACGTAGCATCAAACCCTCAGATGGCGCTTGCAATCTCGGACGATGGTAGTCATGCGGCAGTGGGTGGCATGAACAGTCCCTTTCTGGTGTATGAAATTAGCAATACATGCACTAAGGTAATTGATCCAGATCTTATATTCAGCAGAGACGGTTACGTGGGTTGCCCTGAGAAAAGCCTATGGGAGTACAAGGGCTCGGACCAATATTCTCCGTATAGACTTAAGTTTGATGCCGACGGCTATGAACTGAAGTTTGTGGATTCAATTACCCACTGGTCGAATTGTAGTGGAATACTACAGACACGATGCGAAGCATGGCGCACACTTAGAGCTCCTGGTTATTCAGATGAATCGAAACTTGATTATCTTGCGCTAGGTGATTCATATTCTAGCGGTGAAGGCGATATTGAGGATAACAGTGGCTACTATCTTCCATCCACTAATACCGATACAGACAACTGCCACATTAGCTCTAGGTCATTCCCATATAGACTACGAGACACGTATGGTATTGATCTTGATAAAATGAGATCCATTGCATGCTCTGGCGCGAAAGTTACATCTGACTATTATGTGCAGATGGATAATTATATTGGGCAAAATAATAGGCTTTCAAAACGGAGTGCGAGCGAAGTAGATTTCTTTAAACAGGATGCATTAGAGAGATTTGTTCCTGGTAGGGCTCCGCAGTTGGAGTTTGTGAAGAAATATAAACCCAAAGTCATTACGGTAACGGGAGGCGGTAATGATGTGGGATTTGGAGATATTTTAAAATATTGCGCATGGGATTCGAGTAATAATGTAGCAACTGCTTTATTCTATGCATCATTCAGCTGTGGGTACGCTGATAGTGGTAATGAACTGCAGAAAATGCTCGCCAGGGCAATACATGATCAATACGAATATAACGTTGCTTTAGTAAAGGCATTAAAACAGGCGTCACCTAATAGTAAGATATACCTACTTGGATACCCGCAATTCATAAGCAGGGGTACTGCTATATGTACAAATTCCCTGCTTTTAAATTCTGCAGAAAGAAATATGTTATACGAGGCTGTCGATTATATGAACGTCGTACAGAAAAATGTAGCAAAAGATACGGGTGCGCAATATGTTGACATTGCGGATAGTCTCACTGGGGGGCGACTATGCGAGGGTAGTGAATACATGACAGGCATACTTGATATTGGATTTGATAATACGCGGCAACAGGAAATGTTTCATCCCAATGCCGAGGGGCATCGTAAGATTGCAGAGACTTTTCGATCATCTGTTGGTAAATCGAAGGCTGAATTTATGGATGGCGAGCTGAGCGATGGGGAACGCGTCTCGACTGGAGTGAGTGGTTATTTTGGTGATATTACGAACGTAGTTCAATCGTTCAGTGCATATATAGTTGATGGTGCCGTGACGAAAGAACGATATATTAATATCGGGAAAGAAATAGGCCTGCTTATGTCAGGCGCTCAGGCGACAGCTACTATCTATTCAGAGCCAACTGTTGTTGGTGGAGGTATAGTCGGTGATGATGGTGCTCTATCGATGGATATTGTTGTACCTGCAAGTGTCCGTCCTGGGTATCACATGCTTACTGTATCCACTTGGACATATTCAGGTGAGCCAATTCGATTTTATCAACTAATTGAGGTTGTTGGATCTAACCTAAGTGATCGAGATGAAGATGGAGTAAGTGATGATAAGGATTTTTGTGGTTATATGCCCAATCTGAATATTGATAAAGATTTAGATGGAGTGGATGACGCGTGTGATATGAACGTGAACGTGGCGGCTAGTAGTGTTGAGCTGCCGGGTGTGCGAACATTAAATACTGCTCATAGTCTAGGGGTGTCGCCACGGGCGGGCTCCGTTTCAAGTTACCAAGTTAATGCTCGGTCTGAGCCTCAAGATAGGCCAGTGTCGGTTCATGGAGCTATAAATATTGATAAAAACTGGTCTATGCTGCCCATAGTTGGTACAATTGCCGTGAGTACAGCTATACTGCTTGGGGTCTATTATATAAAACGAGGGATATTGAAGAGATGAATGAACAAAGATCTGGGGTTGGGTTATTAAATAGATTTTACTATTCGCCATTGATGTATATCTCGGTTTTTGTCGTGTGCATATACGTTCTTTATGCGGCACCTGATGTAATTGGACATGCAGTTCGTGAATCAAAGGGTCTCCCTGTGTATGTAGAGCAGGTCTTCGGGCCAGTATGGGAGGCATATGTGTCTGTCATGACTTTTGGTATCGCACTTTGTTTTGCATTAATCTCCCTGGTCCTTAGTGTAAAAAATAACATTAGTTCAGGTGCAAAGAGGCTTATGTTCAACGTCTCTATTGGGCTATTGGTACTTGCTACCCTAATTGCTGTGTATGTGAATTCCGCATATATATACAATGCCTAACGAACTTACTATTTACTATACAAGATATAGTAAATGACTTAGATAAAGGTGTATACTAAAATAAGTATGAAAACAAAACTCCTTATCTTCGGTATCACTGGTGATTTATCTACTCGTAAACTTTTACCTGCGCTGAAGGCGATTCATGTGGCAGGGGAGTTTAATGGCCTGTCGATGATTGGCGTGTCTCGTCGTGAGGTGAATGTTGATGAACTACTTACTAGTTCACTGGGTGACGCAACGCTCGCTGATAAGGTGTCGATCTTTTCGATGGATCTTGCGAAGGGTGAGGATTACACGCGCCTGAAGGACTATGTGGCCCTAGCTGACGACGAGCAGCTGATCGCCTACCTGTCAGTGCCGCCAGCGGCCGCGACGGATATCGTGGACTTCATGGGGCAGGCCGGGCTCAATACGCCGAACGTAAAAATCTTGTTCGAAAAGCCGTTTGGAATGGATCTCGACTCAGCGCACCGTATGATTGAACATACTGCTCGCTACTATAGTGAAGAGCAGCTCTACCGTATCGACCACTACCTGGCGAAAGAAATGGCGCAAAACATTGTAGCCTTCCGTGGCCGCAATGCGCTGTTTAGTAATATCTGGAACAATAACTTTATCGAAGCGATCGAAGTGGTAGCCAGTGAGAAGATTGGTATCGAAGGCCGCGCTCAGTTCTACGAGCAAACCGGCGCGCTCCGTGATCTCATACAAGGTCATTTGATGCAGCTTTTGGCACTAACCCTGATGGATATTCCGCATGACTTTGCATGGGAAGAGCTACCAGCACTTCGCCTCCGTGCTCTCGAGCAATTGCAGCCAGCTGATCCTGCAAAGGCGGTTCGCGCTCAGTACGAAGGGTACCAGAGCGAGGTAGAGAACCCGGGCAGTCTCACGGAAACGTTTGTAGCGCTTGAACTCGAATCCACTCAACCACGCTGGCTCGATGTGCCAATTCGGCTGATTACGGGTAAGGCGCTTGCTGACAAGACGACTGAAATCCGTATTCACCTGAAGAAACTGCATGAAGCGCAGAGTAATACGATCGTCTTCCGTATTCAGCCAAATGAAGGCATTGATATTGAGCTTTTCACAAAGCGGCCAGGTTACGACCGTGAATTTGAAACCCGACACCTAGAGCTAACATTCCCGGAAGACGAAAAGCTACCGGATGCATACGAGCACGTGATTGTTGATGCGATTCGTGGCCACAAAAACTTATTCACCAGTAGTCCTGAGGTGATCCGCTCATGGGAAATTTTGGCACCACTTCAGCATAGCTGGAATATGAGCAACGAAGCACTGCCGCAATATAGCGTTGGCTCTCGTGTTGAAGATATTACTCGTCGCTAGCGAGCAGGACCGGTAGAGGTCGAGTCATTCGGCGTGCCGTTCCATGTCCAGTCGGTTGAGTCACCGTCGCCGTAGTTCGGTAGTGTCTCGCCCTTGGTGATCATAAATTCATCAAACCAAAGTATGTCGCCGCTGACGACATTGAAATTATACATGCCAGCGTTTGAAACGTAGACGTCGACCGTTGGTGTATGGGTGCCGGTTACTTTTGTCCAGGTATTGGCAGGAACAGACGGTGTACCTGACGAGCCGCCAGTGTAGGCGCCATCGGAAACGCGAGCACCTTGCCAGTAAATAGTAGGGGTGCCGGCGACAGTGGAGTAGATCCAAAATGACCACTGTACTTTTTCGCCTGCGTTGACACGTAGTCTGTTTCCGCTCGGGGTATTTGCCATAGCCGCCGTATAGCCAGAAGCGCCGGTAATAACTTTCTTTAATGATGTTGTGCCGCTATGGCTGCGGTCGGAAGCAATAGACGAAGTTGCTGCTATCGGGCTGCTGCCAGCCGAACCAAACCCACTCGTGCTAGTGCCGGCTGCATTTGGATTAACGGCGTAGTTGGTGACCGGCGCAGTTCCACCTTGGCCATGGCCAGCACAGCCGCCGCTTGCAGGGGTACTGCTGGTTGAGCTGGTTTTATATGAAGTTGGCCCAGAAGTCGCGGTAATGCAGTAGGTCGGGGGATTGGTACTGTTGTTGACGCTGTACTGATAGCTCACGTTGCCACCATCTGTAATGCCGATACTGGCGAGATCTGCCGGGAATTGGCCGGGGTTATCGACCTGGTAGACGGCAATTTTCTTGGCTGCTTGGGTGAGGGCTGAGGAGACGGCGCTCGCGCGAGCGCGTTCCTGGATGCCATTAAACGCGACGATCGTAATGGCCGCCAGGATAGCGATCACTACGATCACAATTAGGAGTTCAACAATAGTAAAGCCGCTTCGAGGAGATTTCATTAGAGTGCTGGCCCTCGTGATGTTGATACGTGCGCAGTTCCATTCCATGCCCAGTTAGCAGATGCGCCATCGGCATAGTTATACAGGGTTGAGCCTTGAGTAGCCATGACGTCATCGACGTAAAGGGTCGCTCCTGACGGTGCGTTGCCAGACTCCCACCCAATGTCCATATAAAAGTTGGTTGCGCCGGTCGGGATGGTGACTGTTTGTGAAATACGAGTCCATGCGTTGGGTGTGACTGGCTTGCTATAGGCGACGTAACTAACGCCCGACCCGCGGCGAACCATCAGGACGCTTGATTCAGTAGTGTAAACCCACGCAGAGAAGGTAACCGTTTCGTCACCGACGCCAAATGATGAGGTATCGCCGCTGCGGGCGAAGGCGTAGCCGGTGCCTTTTGTGAGGAGGGTAGAAGCACTGCCGCCGTGAGCGCGCACTGTAGAGCGGGCGATAGTGGCGCCGCCGCCGTTGCTCATATTTAAGCCATTTGTCTCGCTGCCAGGGTTATTGGCAAGGTTGGTGATTGCGGCGACACCGCCGACACCGTGGCCAGCACAACCGCCGCTAGATGGGGTAGTGTTGGTATTACTAATCTTGTAGCTCGTTGGCCCTTGAGTTGCGGTCAAGCAGTACGTGCTTCCTGAGGCGCTATATTGATAACTGAGGTTGTTAGAGTTGGTAATACCGTAAGTACTAAGATTGGCAATGCCATCAGTACCCGAGGCAGCCGGGAACTGGTCTGGATTGTCGACTTGATAAAGGGTGAGTTGCTTAGCGGCTTGGCTCAGAGCTGAGGAGACAGCACTCGCCCTGCTTCGTTCTTGAATGCCATTAAACGCCACAATCGTGATCGCGGCCAGGATGGCGATGACGACAATGACAATAAGTAGTTCAACAATCGTAAAGCCGGTTTTCTTGCTATCTATCATAGTGCTGGTCCTGTTGAAGTTGAACTGTGTGCCGTGCCGTTCCAAAGCCAGTTAGCCGAGCTGCCGTCAGCATAGCCAGGTGCGCCGGTGCCTTCGGTGAGCATAAGGGCATCGATATCAACCGTATCACCGACTGCCGCCGTGGAGGAGATTTGATACACACAAAAAGTCAGCTGAGTCATTGTTGCAGTTGCAGGGATTTCGGCTGTTAGACGAGTCCAGGTATTTGGGGTGAGGGTTACGGCTGCACCTGTGACGTTACCTAAGTTTGTGCCGCTGGCGTTGCGGCGCTCAAGTGTAATGGCGTACCGCAGGTTCGATGATGAACGTATCCAGACGCTTCCGGTGTAGCTCTTGTCTGAGGCTAGATTCGTAACTTGTATATAAGGACCAACTCCGGCGAATGTACCCGCCGAGCTATAAGTGAGTCGTTGACCGTACGATCCGCTATAAGCAGCAAGTGTGTCGCGAGTGCGTGAGACGAGACCGGAGTTGTTTATGCCAAAATTAGAGATACTTGTTTCGGCCGATGGATTGGTGACAAGGTTGGTAACTGCTGCCACGCCGCCAACGCCATGACCTGCACATCCGCCACTGCTTGGTGCAGAGCTAGCAGAGCTTGATTTGTATGAGGTGCTGCCATTGGTGGCAGTTATGCAATACGTAGCTGGATTGGTCGTGTTATTGACGGAGTATTGGTAGCTAACATCGGCGGTATTGGTAATGCCAAGACTCGAAAGATCGGCAGGATACTGACCAGGATTGTCTACCTGGAAGAGAGCAATTTTTTTGTTCGCTTGGCCGAGGGCTGAAGATACACTACTGATGCGTGCTCGCTCCTGGATACCGTTAAACGCGACAATCGTGATTGCGGCAAGAATTGCAATCACCACGATCACAATCAAAAGTTCGACTATCGTAAAGCCGGTTTTTTTGCTATCTATCATAGCGCTGGCCCCGTTGAGGTAGAGTTATTTGGCGTACCGTTCCATACCCAATCCGTAGAATTGCCATCGGCGTAATTCTGCGGAGTTGTTCCGTTGGTAACAATAATACTGTCGGCATCCATATAGTCATTGGCTACCCACGCGGTGCCGCCGTTTGTTGAGTACACACCCAGGATCAGGCTTGTGGCTGTGGCAGGCGAGGTAGAGGTATAAGTAATGCGACGCCATGTGTTCGCTGTCAGGGTGACGGCGCCTGAGTTGGGGTACGACAAGACGGTCGAGCCGGCCTGATACTTCATTTCCATATAGACTGTTTGGTTTTTGTTGCTGCGCACATGAATAGAAGCAGAGTATGGCTGATTAGCACTGACAGGGATACTTAGGCTTGGACCGCCATTGACGGCGGTAGTGCCGGTTGTCCATGTGACTCGACCAAAGGCTGTGCCGGTTTGACCGCCTGGGGTGACGCGCGTCACAGTGGTTACGCCACCTGTGCCAGCCCAGCTGCCTAGGCCAGTAGTGTTCGATTCAAGTCCAGGGTTGCTTACGAGATTGGTAATTGCCGCTGCACCGCCAACTCCATGACCCGCACAACCACCGCTTGACGGGGTTGGGCTAGATGAACTCGATTTATATGATGTGGCGCCTGTCGTAGCCGTGATGCAGTACGTGGCAGGGTTGGCGCTATTGTTAACCGTGTATTGGTAAGAGACGCTGGAGCTGTCAGCGATATCAACGGCTGAGAGGCTGGCAGGGTAGCCGTTGCCATCTACAGCAAAGGCCGCAAGCTTTTTGTTTGCTTGGCTAAGAGCTGATGAAACGCTACTGACTCGCGCCCGTTCTTGAATGCCGTTAAACGCGACGATCGTAATGGCCGCGAGAATCGCAATCACGACGATCACAATGAGAAGTTCAACAATAGTAAAGCCCGCCCTTTTCATATTGATTACCGCGCAGGCCCTGTTGAAGTTGAGAGGTGAGGGGTGCCATCCCAGGCCCAATCGGTAGTGCCACCGTCAGCGTAGCTTGCCATGCTGGTGCCTTCGGTAACGATGAAGCCATCGTAATGGGTAGCTGTACCATCGGTTTTCGGCGTAACGCGCAGGCGCATTTGGGTGCTGTCGGCCGGTGCGACGCCGCTCACTGTATGGAAAGTTGGCGTAGTAGTTACCGAGAAGGTGTAGTTAATAAACGGATTGAAGCTAATGTTATTGCGCGCTAGCTGGACATTAGAAGTGCCTGGTGCGTCGGCCCACACCCAGAAGCCAAGTGTGTAAGTCGTGCCCGCAGTGAGATTGTCGGCGACATAGTTAAACTGAGCGCTACCGACTGGAGCTGCCTTTGAAAGGGTGACACGCCAGCTACCGGTCTGACCGCCGGCGCTACGAGTGACGGTCGGTGCGCCTTGGTCGCCACCGGGTGACCAGAGCGAGGTATTCGTCTCAAAGCTAGGGTTGGCAATTAGATTCTTTACCGCTGCCACACCATTTTGTCCGTGACCAGCGCAGCCGCC
>CBIHLX010000030.1:0-9826 GCA_966210935.1 uncultured bacterium
CCATAGTGGTGCTCTCTTTGGTGGGTGCTGGGAGCTAGAGTGCGGCTTCCACTGCTGCCCATGTAGCATCTGGGTTGTCCTCAGGGATAATAATTGTAACCTGATCGCCGATATTGAGGCGGAAGTACGTTACGCTTGCTAGCAGGATGCGGTACTCGTGGCCGTTGGCTTCAACGTAGTATACGCCGTCATGCTGAACCAGTGTGCCAATAATTTGCTTGCGTGGGATCGGACCAATTTGCTTGTAGATAAAGCCGCCATCGTCCGCAATAGTAAGCTTCATGATGTCGCCTTCAACAAGTTTTGACTTGCTGGCGTAATTGGCTGGCACTGGATAGCTCTTGCCGTCTGGGCCAATCATGACCTGGCCATCAAAGACACCTTCAACAATTTTGCCGCCCACATCTTCGTGACTGCTGCCGTGTGGCGTAATAACGCTACCGTCGTCACCGACGATACTAATTAAAAGTTCCTTAGCGGCTGCAAGGTTAGTTTCGGCCTCTTGAATCAGCGACTTTAGACGCTTGATCTGCTTTTCTGGTAAATCAGACATAGTAACTCGCAATTTCCTTGTCTATTTTTGTAGTGATATTACCCCTATATATAACAGCTGTCAATATTGTTGTCAATCTAGACACGCAAATAGGGCTAGGTACTGAGGTGATTCTCGAAATAAATTTCAGCAAATAGATGTATTGATAGGAGGACTAGATACTAAAGGCCGTGGCTGGGACGGCGACCTGTGTTTGTCCCGGGTAGCTCCACTGAAGACGAGCGCCAGCGCCTCCTCCCCCTTCGGCCATCTCCATTTTGATCGGAACGCGTTCTTCTGCGGTGAAGTCGTACGTCATGGAACGCCAGGTGCAGCAGCCGGTTGTCCATTGGTCAGAGACAAGCACATTGTTTAGATAGAGGCGAAATCGGTCATCGTACCACATATGAAGCGTGTAAGTGCCGGTAACGGGTGGCGTAATGTAGCCGCTCCAAGTGGCCGAAAAGTTATCTGCCGGTACGCCTGGCGCGGGGCTATTGGCGCCCCAGTTGTAATCGACGTTAGCCTCGGTTCGCGTCAGGATCGGAGAGCCTGTCAGCGTGCCGTTTGAATAGTAACTGGCGGTGAGCTGACCGCATTTTCCGGCACTACCGACTCCGCTGACGACCTGTGAGTTTGAGGTGCTTTTAGTGGTGACGCAGTACCAGTTTGTGCCGGCCGTGTAGCCATAGGTTGTATCGCCACCGTTCGAGATGCCGACATCTGCCAGGGTGGCTGGATAGGTTGAGTTTTCTGCAAAATGAAGCTGTACTTTTTTTGCCGCCTGAGTCGCAGCAGCGGTAACGGCAGACTGGCGACTTCTCTCTTGGATGCCGTTAAAAGCGACGATAGTGGTTGCGGCAAGAATCGCAATCACGACGATGACAATAAGGAGCTCAACAATAGTAAATCCGGTTGTACTTTTTTTCATAGCTACCATTTCACTACAAGCAGGCTGTCTGTATATTCTTGATGATTGTGTGTTTGGTCATAGTCTGTGCTGTTACGAATGGACGCGAGTAGTAGCCGATGGCGTCATCGCCGCACGAAGTTGCCGGAACGGCGCCCTCTCCTTCGTTCTCATCGATGTAGTAAGGCCTGCCCCAAGGGTCAACAAGGTCGCGTATATTCATGTTGCTTGCGGTGCTGATGGCGTTGAGTGCACTTGCGTATGCCGTCCAGCAGGTATCGGTTTTAGGTAAAGCGGCTAAGTCTGTGTCCGTTGCCTTACCCCAGCAGCCGGAGCCTGTGGTGGTACTGCCGGTGACGTATCGTAGTGCTACATCTCCACTACTGCGTCTGGCAAGTTCAATTGCAGTTTGAAGGTTGCGCATATCTGAGTCAATGCGGCTATTCGTGGAGCGTGTTTGAATGCCGTTATATGCGACGACTGTGATTGCGGCAAGAATCGCAATCACGACGATAACAATTAGAAGTTCAACAATAGTGAATCCGGTTGTGCTTTTCCTCATTGCTACCATTGTACTATAAGTTTTTCTTAATTTTTTGCTAATTCGCCCAGGCGCGCCACGGGCCAGTAGTGGTATCTCCGGATGAATAGCCTGCGCCGTTTGCGAAATATCCCGAGGCAACGGCAGTACACATATTGGCGGCTGTCGTATTCCAGGTTGATCCACCGGTGTACTCTTTAATCTCTTCGCTCTTATAAATATAGAAACGTTTACCCGACCTACTCTGCGCTAGAAGATAATAATCACTTGGAGTTGAGCTGTTGTAGCAGAATAGGAGGTTGTACGAGATGGTCGGCGAAGTTGCGTAAGCACTCTTGTTTACGGCATGGCTCACGTAGGTGTCAAGTTCGGCGATACCGTACGGATAGTTGCCGGCCTCGATCTTTCCCTGCTGCATAAGTTTGGCGATAATACGCATGTCTGCCATGACCGATGTATCATAGCCCCGTGAGCGAATACCAGTATAGGAGACGACGACAATAGAAGCTAAAACGGTTATGATAACGATAACCGTCATCAGCTCAATTAATGTGAAACCGCTTGTGCCTTTGCCCATACTGGCTATTGTACTATATTCGTCAAATTAGGTTGACATTCGGTGTCGTGGCGAACGTGCTATATATTTGTTTCACCCATTATCCACACACTTTTCAGGGGTGGCTGCAAAAACGTTGTCAATTTTGTTCTTGCAATAAAATATACCGCCTTGTATAAGGCGGTATATCTCGTTATTAACAGTGGTCGAATAAGTTTTACTCGCTTACGCGAATATGAAATTAGCTAAGTTCAACAGTTGCGCCGGCTTCTTCGAGGGTCTTCTTAGCAGCTTCTGCTTCGTCCTTAGAAACCTTTTCCTTGACTGGAGCTGGAGCGCCGTCAACGATAGCCTTAGCTTCGCCAAGACCGAGGCCAGTGATTTCCTTAACAGCCTTGATGACTGCTACCTTCTGAGAACCTGCGTCCTTCAGAGTAACGGTAAATTCAGACTTTTCGTCTTCAGCAGCACCTGCTTCAGCAGCAGGACCAGCAACAGCAACAGCTGCAGCAGCTGGCTCGATGCCGTATTCATCCTTAAGGATAGTTTTGAGGTCGTTAACCTCGAGTACAGTAAGCTTAGTCAGCTCTTCTGCAAGTTTCTTAATGTCAGCCATGATTGACTCCTTATACTTACCTGCCCTAATAATTTAGAACAGTGTGATTAACAAATTAATTGGTTGCTTTGGCACTGACGCCATCGAGGAGGGCGTGCAAGTTGCCAGATAGTGCGTTTGTAACGTCGTGAACTGGTGAAAGCAGTTGTGCAACCACTTGGCCAATGAGTTCGTTCTTGCTTGGAAGACCAGCAAGAGCTTTAACATCATCAGCGCTCAGGGTAGCGCCTTCGCCAGAGAACGCGCCGGCAAAGACAAGTGCTGGGTGAGTTTTTGCAAACTGATCCAGGACCTGCGCAGGTGCGACTTCGTCTTCGCTGCTGATAGCGTAGAGTAACTGACCGCTAAGAGCTGAAGTGTCAGTGTCTTTGTAGACATCGTGTGATGCTAGTGCGACACGGACAAGACGGTTCTTAACAACCTTGATAGTTACGCCAGCTTCGCGAGCGGCTTTACGAAGTTCTTGTACGTCGGCAACGGACAGACCTTGATACTGTGCGAACACAGTCATCTTAGCGTCTTTGAGAACGTCGCTCATCTCTGCAACCAAAGTGTTCTTTTTATCGCGTGAAATTGCCATAAAAGTCCTTTCTTTGATTGATTTTGTATTCGACCAAACTGTTAATGAACTGGTAATGAGAGCTTCACTTCCCTTGTCAGTTGGTTTTTAGCCAAAAGAAAAAGTCTTTGATTCTCGCACTACCAAAGACTTATCACGATGAAATATGTTTATTTACATCCTCGGTAGCGGATTAAGTGTTTCTTTCGATCCACGGCTACTGTCTCTGGTAATGTCTAGAGCTACTATACCAAATGCGCCGTGAAAAAGTCAATAATACAGCGTGAAAACCCCAGCCTTTTGATAAAATTAGTAAAAAATGATATAATAAATAGATAGCTCAAAAGTTTTGGGCGCCCTGCATAGTGGCAGGATGTAGTACAAGGAGGCGCTTTTATGAGCGACAAGAACAGTGGCGGCAGTCAGTTAGCCGAAGGGTTCCAGCAGAAAGCTGATGAGCGTGAAACGACGTTCGAGCCCCTCGACTTTAGTAGCCGTGGACACGTTCCGTTCGTATTTGCCGAGGATGAGGATGGCGACGACTAGGCTTTAGGCCGCGACAACCCATCCACCACCTCCACCGGGCGGGGCTGGCGCATCATGCGCCGCCCTGCCCTATTTTTTATTTTGTTACATTGGTCATTACCGTTGGTATGACGATGCTGGCTATAATTCTCAACTGGCAGATACAACTAGTACTTGATGTAAGGGCGTACTTCCCTGGCCATTGCCCAGGTGATATGTAGGTTGTCGCCAAATGTTGTTGCTTGGTGTGCGGGTAGAAGTGCGGCACAGGCAAGTCGTGCCATATGGCGGATTGTCGGCTGAACCTTAGTTACTCCCTGCTCGTAATCTTCGCGCAGATCAAGCGCGCTATCGAGCATCACGGCAACGCGCATAGCATGGCGGACGACCTTACTCAGTGCGGCATGTGCCGGTTGATGCGCGACGTACGGTGTCGCGATGTGGTCAAATAGTGCCGCAGTAGCATCGGATTCTTCGGTAAGGGTTGTAAGGTAGGCGTCGATATCATTCGTAGATGCCTTGATATCTGCGGCGTGGTTAATGGCATATGCTGCAGCAGCGAGCTGGTCGCGCTGTGCTGGGCTTGTACCTTCGAGGCTACTGTGAAGTGCAATGACCGATGCCGGGACGAGTGGGTTGATGTCCAGGGGGAGCTGGACAGCCCTTAATGCTTCAAAGGTGTCTTCATACGTAAGTGCTGCTTGAAGCCCTTCGTTATATAAACGGCGCGCTATAGTGGGCTGCTCGGCAGTGTCGATAAATTCATCGATGTAATGAGTGGCACTGGCTAGGCGACGCCATCGCTCTTCGGTGATGTTATCGAGTACTACCCCTGCTGCTTTGGCGCCTGCCTTTGCGTATTCGGATACCGAAATATAGCCACCAGTCATTAGCTGTTCATATGTGCCGGGTGGCAAAAGTTTGTCGCCTTCAAAAGTTGCCACTGGAGCGGTGTCGGCGGTATGGCGCGATGTCATATGTAGCTTCATAGGCGGCGCCTCTGTCGTGATGAGGTGTGACGCAGGATCCTGCGTGTCAGTGCCGGGTGTGTCCGATACGCAAACGTAATAAAGAGACTTGTGATTAGTGCGCCAATAGCGGCCAGGATCATATCCGACATGGTATCACGCAACCCCGCTCCCTGATGGCTGGCACCCATCACAATCGCCAGTGACGACATGTTCCATTGCTGCATGGCGGTATGGAAAAAGAAATCGACACCAAATTCAAAAATTTCCCATATGCCGGCGGCAGCCAGCGAGATGGCGAAGCAAAACAGTGCAATGAGGCTCACTCGGGCAGCGGCTGGATGGAGGGCGCGAAAGATAAATAGCCCGAGCAAGGCTATGAGGGCGCCAGAAATCCCATGCAGTGCATCATCCCACCACCATAGCGTACGGTAAGCGCCGAACACTTCACCTGCTATTGTTCCAGCTAAGATGAAGAGCAATAGGATTGTAAATAAGATATGCGGTGACCTGCGAATCACCTCCTGTTTTAATGAATGAGATGATGATTTGGTTATCATGGTGAATATATTTATATCACAGTTCTTTTATTCGCGGCGACTCTCTATAATCAGATGTGGACCGCTCAATTGGCGGTATGTCCAGAGGAAGGATGCTTTTCGTGAAGTCGCGTGACAGGCACTCGCAGAGAAACTACGTCAGAGGGGTGCGAAGTCAGTTGCAAGATGGCAGGATCGAGCCATCTGAAGCTGCGCAGCGGCTAAGTGAGTTGATCGTCAACAAGGGTGCCCGAAAGGAAATCGTTATGAGGCAATTTTGCCAAAATTTAGCCGCAGAAGATCCTGAGCATATGCGCAATACTGCTACGGTTGTTCGGCTTGTGTCGGAGTTGATAGACTAACTCTCTGAAAAGTAGCTCTCTCCGCGGGCGGGGCTGGCGCTATGATGCGCCGCCCTGCCCTACTAAATACTTATAGATATCATGATAATAAAAAAACACTCACTAGAGTGTTGGGTCACCCTGGCTGCCACTATGGCAGCCAGGGTGAGCTGTGAACTAGACCCGGGTTTGCTTGCTTCCGTTAATAACTTCCGTCTCGTCGAGCCGGTATGTTCCGGTGGTGCAGGCTTCCCGCCAGTGATCCGTTTCTGCCGCCAGCTCAGCCGGGCTGAGATCGGGCATAGTGCTGCTGATGATCTGGTTGTATCGAGTCAGGACTGCGATTGATGCTTTGTCGGCGGCCTTGTTGGCTCCGGCGGCGGTGAGGGCGACGATACAGTAGTCACCGAGTGGCGCTACGGCAAAGACGCCAGTCTTCGCGATGTCCGCACTGGGCTGATATACGGCCGGCACCTGCAGCAAGGACGTGTAGTCCTTACCCGCATAGACTGCCTGACGATCTGTCCAGTTGTTGAGCTCGTCACCAGTTGCTGCGTCCTTGGCGCGGATGTCGATCGTTCGGATTTCCGGTGTTGCACTTGGAGGTGGTGTGGCACTGCTTTCGATCGGGGTCGGGCTGCAAGCGGTCAGTAGCGAAATGGTCGTAATGGCAATGAGGGTCGCCACGCGGCCCCTCGGGGTCTTGCTGATGGTAAGGTTCACGGTTCTGTATTGTACAACAAAAATAAAAAAGTGCAAGATCTTTGACGACCTACTGCTAAAAAGGACTAGGGATAGACAAAGAAAGTCGAAAATGATATAATATATTAGCTATGAAAACACGGTTTGATACCGGTGAAATCCCAGTGGTTTCACAAGAAGTCTTACAAGCCCCTTCTCGCAAGGTGGCTGATTTGTTTACGAGCGACTTGAAGCTCGAAACATTGCCGCAGGTGGGTAATGCCTTTTCTCAAACCCCTGGTGACCCATTTCGTTTGAGTGCAGGTCAGGTTGATTATTATCGTGCTGCGCAGGAACTGATGCACGGTCGTTTATATAGTCAGGCGAGTAAGGTCGGCATGCTGCCTGCTTTTCCTGACGACAAAATGCCGTTTGAATATTTTAGCGCACCAGAGCATCATCATACGCTGATAGATTTCATACAGCGCGAGATCGATGTTCAGCACGACCGTCGCTGTATGGCGAGTGACCAAGCCACTGAGCGCCTGGTCAGACACCTGCTCGATAATGGTATTGAGGGAGTTGATACCGAGACGGCCGATCTGATATGGCGCTATCGCACGGGACAAATCCAGCCGTCTGAAGCTGCTCGACTGCTTATAAAATACCCTGTGATGCGATCTGTAGAGGCTGCTAAGCGAACAATGCCATTTGACAATGAGTCCATGGACCATCTCGATAACTACGCGATGCGTCAATTCTTGTCGCTGCGTGGAACGCTCGTCGAAAAAGGTATCGATGCAAAAATTAAGTTTGTTGGTGGCGAAGAGCCAGCTCTTGAGACAATTCGTCAGTATAGTTCTGATGGCACTATGTGCATGGTCGTCGCGAAACAGGCTGTGGGTGAGATTGCCGCGGTCGGTCACCCCACGATCCTTATGAAGCGTAAGAAAGCCATGGTGGGTATCTCTCCTGAATTGCAAATTTGCGGTCTTGTGCCCGACGTGAAGCTGATCGACAAGATGCCGTATAACCTGCAGTTTGTTGGCGGCTCGTACTATTTTTGCGTCAAGAAAGAGATGGCGGAATCGGATGGTTCTGAGCTTGTAGCTTAAGCTTGTTCGATGTGGCCTACGATCTGCTTGGTGACGATCTCGATCGGCTGACTGGCGTCTATGGTTTCATAGCCGTAACGCTCTGCAATCTTGATATACCCCTGCTGCACACTTGACTGAAATCCATCGTCTCGTGATTCAAATGTATCGGGGGTTTCCTGTAGTTTGCCGCGGCGTGCAATGCGCGCAAGTCTCTCTTCTTCATTTTCAAAGGCCAAGATTAACGTAAGGTCGGGATTGGCGTATCGAGGATCTGTGAAGTTGCGAGTGGTTTGCTCTATGAGATTAAGGTCTACACCCTCTCCGTATCCTTGGTATGCTATCGATGATAGCCAGTTACGAGCGGACAAGACGTAGTGTCCTAGCTTGAGCGCGGGCGCAATACGCTGTCGCCATAGTTCGTGACGGGCTGCGGTGAAGAGTAGTAGATTCGTGTCTCCGTCTTTTTCAAGCTCGCCGTCTTTGATGACTTTACGGATCTCATTAGCTATGCGAATGCCCTGAGTCGGGTCATCGCTTCCAGGCTCTTCTATGATTAGGGTTTCGTGGCCTTGTGATGTAAGGTAATCGGAAACTCGAGTGACCTGGGTGGACTTCCCTGCACCGTCATGACCTTCGAGAACGATGTATTTACCAGGAAATGTTTCCATTACTTCAATCCCTCCGGCAGTCCCTCGATAACTGGTGGCGCCTTGCGCTTGTCTTTGTAGGCGCGTGGCAGCATTTGCTCTGGATGCCAGGTGCGGATAAGCTCAGCAAGGTCGTCGGTATGCTGGTATTTGCCGCTCATGCCGTTGCGGCCATCGCTATAGTCACCATCGACCGGGCCGGTTTTGTGGAAGATGAGCTGGCCGACGCGTTCGCCGACTGGCAGTACAACTGATTCATGCATGTTGAGGTTGTAGATTTCAAGGGTGATACGGTTGATGTAGCCCGGGTCGATCCAGCCGGCGTCAAAACAGATAGCTACACCGTTGCGGCCCCAGCTGCTGCGGGAGCGGACTTCACTCGCGCCGCCATGGGCGCGGATACCGACAAATTCATGAGTGTGCGCCAAGATACGCTCGCCAGGACGTAATACGATAATCGGGTGCTCTTCGGGGATGTTATCAAAAAGCTTATAGCCGTATTTTTCGCACCATGCTTTATGGGGCATGGCTTCGAGAGGGCCTTTAAAGTAGCGGTCCACGTCAGCTTTGTCGAATGGATTGTATACCTTGGCGTTTTCGTCGTACTCCTGCTTGTAGAAGTAGTGGCCAAGCGTAAAGTCGAGACTCGCCTCGCTGACATGGGCTTCGTTGTATGGCACGCTAACGATAGTCCCATCGGCAATAGCCGCCTTAATTTCGGTATTACTATAGACACTCATGATTGATACTCCCTGATGCACTCAATAGCGTAGCTAGCGAGGCTAATAACACTATCACTAGTGTCGGTGAAGGAGCGCAGTTCGTCAAGAGTAAACCACTTGAATGTATTGGATTCGCCCGGGCCGGGCTCGACGTGATTGGTATCACTGATGAGAATGTATGACACGTTGATATGGCCATGCGTGTCGCTAATCGGGTGAACCTCAAAATCAAACGGGAGCGGTAGTTCAGTTGCCCCTTGTCCGCGCCTGCGATTTGCTGGATACGGATGGGTATCGATGAGTGTCAGGTGTTCGCGAGTGATGCCGGCTTCTTCTGCTATTTCCGCATACAGAGCGTCAATTGGTGTTTGATTGAGCTCGATATGTCCCGATGGTGGCACCCATACCGGCAGCGACTTGTGTTTAATAAGCAGTGTTTTGTCTTCGTGGACGATAAATCCGCACACGGTAAAGTCAAATTCACCGTTGCCTGTGTGAATATGTGGCATGTTCTCACCTCCCCAGGTAGAAAATGTTTGTTTTTGTTAGGTTGTGGCCATACTATACCATGCGATATTATGCTTATGCAAAT
>CBIHLX010000031.1:0-9825 GCA_966210935.1 uncultured bacterium
GAATCGTTCACACTAGAAACCTACCCACTATTACAATGTAGCTTAGCACACCTGTAATTGCTCGGCGAAGAAACTCTGTCACTCTTTCCCACTCTTTCAAGGTAATACGAGGACGTCATTTTGTATTATAACATTATTCTTCGTATAATTCAATGTGTCACTTGGCGCTGAGACTACATTAAATACGTCACGCCACTAAGATGCCGGACCGGTTGAATTTGAAAGATTGGTCGTGCCGTTCCAAACCCAATCAGTACTGTTGCCATCGGCAAAAGCAGGAGTGCCTGCACCCTCGGTAATCATGATACCGTCCCACCAGACATCACCAGCGCCCGACATACCGCCATGGTAGAGGCGAATCCATGCACCGATTGCGTCAGCTGGAATAGAGTAGGTGACTGTCGAACGCGTTTGGCCAGCCGCGTTGGGTGCCTGCGTACCATTTACCTTTACATGCGTACCAGCAGCGGTTGTATACCATGCAGTTACGCGTCGGCCACGGTCTGCGTCAACAGTTCCCGTAAGCGGAGCAGCTAGGCGAATTGTCGCCGATACCGTATACGTTCTACCCGCTTGAAGACCTGTACGGAATCCACCCTGATCACCGCCAAGGTTAATATATGAATCGGTGCTCGCAGTATCGTTTGGAGTAATTCTAAATGAGTTTGCGCCGCTACTAAACCAGTCGTTTGCACGCGCAAGCGTACCTCGGACTACAGTTATACCAGCCGTACTCGTTTCGGCCGAAGGATTAAGCGATAGGTTTGTGATTGCATCTACGCCACCGACGCCATGCCCAGCGCAACCGCCTTGAGTAGGCGCACCGGTCTCGGTAATTTTATATGAAACATTACCGTTCGTTGCAGTAAGGCAATAGCCGGTCGATGTGGTTGAGTACTGGTATGAAACATCGCCGCCACCAGCAACCCCTGCCGCCGAAAGACTGCCATTCGCAGGATAAGTAGCATTGTCGACCTGATACAGCGAAAGTTTTTTAGCCGCCTGCGATAAAGCGCTGCTCACCGAACTAACCCGAGCTCGGTTCTGAATCCCGTTAAAGGCAACGATGGTGATGGCCGCCAAGATAGCGATCACCACGATCACGATCAGAAGTTCGACGATAGTAAAGCCATGTTGTTTATGTTTTGCCCACATGTTGCTCTCAGTATACAAGGAACGGAGAGTAAAGGTAAAGAATCTGCCATATAAATAAGACACCTGGAGGTGGTGCCTTCTTTATACTAGAGTAGATAGACTTAAGCAGCTACGAGCTCGCCAGCAGGAACGATGATCTCATCAATTGCTGCAGCGATTTGAGTTGTTACACTCGCTTCGTCAAGCAGGCTGCCGTCTGGGTTGAGGTCTTTCATGAAGCCAAGCTGGGCCATATCTTGGCCGATCTCTGCCTTCACATTTGTCAGAACTTCGCGCAAAGCCGCAACTGCCAGTGAGCCACCCGTCCAGCCGTAGGCGACTGCAGTTACAGGCTTGTCATTCCATTCAGAGAATAGCCAGTCGAGCGCGTTCTTCTGAATAGCACTGAGGTTGTGATTGTATTCAGGAGTGATAAGAACGACACCATCAGCTTCAGAAACGAGCTTGCTCCATGTTGAAACATTTTCGTTAGTCTGAACATGATCAGGCGACATCGCTGGCTGTTCGTTGTCGTAAAATGGCAGGTTCAATGCAGCTAGGTCTACGACTGTTGCTTTAACATCTTCGCGTGATTCAATATCTGCTTTTACATATTCAGCAACTTTATCAGCAACACGGCCAATGCGCGCGCTACCGATGACGACTAGGATATTTGTCATAAGTAATAATTCCCCTATATGATTTATTAATTTAGAACAGCAGCAGGGAAGAGACCTTCTTGCTACGTTACTTTACCTAATATAGCATATGTTGCTATATTTTGTATAGTAATCTAAAGAAATTGTATTCGTTTACTAATTCACCCAGCTAGACCAGCTACCGCCACTGGCGCTATTGTAGCCCGTACCTGCAGTTATAGTGGTGTCAGAAGTGATTTGGCTACATGTTGACGCACCCCAAACCGTTACCGTAGCGTCTTTGACCGTTCCATTTACGAGAAAAAACTGACTGCCGGACTTTGATACCACTCCGACAGCATAGCTTAGGTTATCCGCTGTTCTACAGTAATAGAAATTATTTCTTGACGTGTCGTATGCACCCTTAGAGGCGGAGAGCTTTGTACTGTTTGCTAATTCAGTGGTCGTAGGATATGTCGTGCTCGTCGACACCGCCTTCGCTGCTTCAAGCTGCTTCACAATATTAGCCAAATCACTTTTAACCGCACTGTCATTAGCTCGGTTCTGAATTCCATTAAAAGCAACGATGGTGATGGCCGCCAAGATAGCGATCACGACAATCACAATCAAGAGTTCAACAATAGTGAATCCGGTTTGTTTATGTTTAGCCCACATGTCTACACCCAGTGTATAACAAACCATTACCAGGATGAAATTCTACAGCTATCTACTCAACCCGGCGTGCAAATAGCTCATCGGTTTCGCGCATAAATATCTCTGCGGTTTTCGGACCAACACCATATAACTTTTGTAGACGCTTTGAGAACTCCTCTTCGTTGGCACTACTTTCGAACATTAACATCAGCGACCCCTCGTAGTCTCGAATCAATTGCTCCATGCAAGTTCGAAGCGCACGAGTCATCACTTCGTCATAGCGAGTATATTTACCCTCATCCAGTAGCCGCACAAGCGCACGCGCCGGCATATTGAGGATTGCCCATGGTGTATCAACCTTGCGATCAATAAATAGACGCCAAGTATTTGCCGCTACACCAGACTGAATCGGCTTACCGAAAAGATATGAAAGCAGAAACCAACGAAACATATCATCATCACCACTCGTAACATCCAATCCAAAGTCCGCCGCATGATGGACGGGCTTTGGTCGTGGCCGACGAGGGCGGCTCTGCTTAGATTTATCGACTAAACTCATCTACCCTTATTTTATCAAATTGAATACGTCCACTTATGATGCTCGCGGTCAGGGTGAAGGGGAGCTAGTATCCGCCAAAGCTATCAATGCGGATATCCCGAATCTGCACGCCGTAATCTATGAGTAAATGCTCGTTACTCTCAACCATACCCGGTGGCCCCGAAATATAAAAATTTTGATGCGGACTTTTAATGAGCGAAAGAATTAATTTCTCGCGCTTCTTTCTACTCGTCTCCTTGGTTGATATGTAATGAATCGATAGGTTTGGCATCATACCACTCCACTGGTCCAGCTCGTCTTTAAAAAGAAAGTTATCGTTTTGATTCAGATAAATCAACATAACTTCATCCTTAGCCCGACTGTCGTACATTTCCTTTATCATGCTCCGGAAGGGAGCTATCCCCACACCGCCAGCGATCAATACACTAGCCTGGCTCTTCTTTAGCTGAAAACCGTAGTCGTTGCCATACTGCGATATAAAAAGCCGCTCGCCGGACTCAATAGACTGAAGGGCTCTTTTGAATTCACTTACACCCTCGCGAAAACTGATCCGTATGTCACTTTCCGTAGGAGAGGAGGAGATAGAATAGGTGATCCCGCCACCGAGTGTTCGTCCCTCAAAATGAATATCGATCCAATCTCCCGCCTCAAACACAAAGTTCGCCGGACGATGGAAGTGCACACTCCTATAACCAGGCAGGTCAGTGTCTGTTCGACTGACAATAAGTTCTAGGTGTTGGTTTTTTGTAACCATCTTCTAATCATACCGACCAACGCAACTTGCGTCTATGCGGCCGCTTGCGCGATCAACAACACCATGAGATTCCACGTTGCATGTAAAATCATACCAGGATAGATACTACCCGTCCTCTGGTACATAATAGCCAGATACACACCAAGTGGTAAGACGCTAATCATCTGCAGTGGATCAATATGCACCAGTGTAAATAAGAGAGACGAAACAGTAACACCGACAAATGCACCGTAGCGACGTTGTAGTGCGGGAAACAGAACACCACGGAAAATCAACTCTTCCACAATCGGCGCTACCGCAACAGTCAGGACAAAGGTAGGCCAGAAGCCACCCATTACTCTCAACATCCCACTCCCGCCCGGCTCATCACTTGAAGTTGGAGGGTCTTGAATGCCGAGGCTCATCGCAACCATAGCCAAAACAATGAGTAAGCTCAGTAGGATCAGGTAATAACCCGCGATATAGCGCACCGCCCGAAAGGTCCTGAATCCTTTTAGACCCACACTAGCCCATGAGAGGTTTCGTTTCTTGAGCTGCTTTGCAATTAAGAAGACACTTACAAACAATCCAATGGCTTGACTAAAGAGGATAAAAACACCAAAGTTATCTGCCAATATGTCTATTTTGTCGATCAGCGACAGGTTAAGTATCTTGGCAATAATAAGCGGCGAAAAGAGAATGAGAGGCATCAGAAAGCTCACAAGCAGCGCCATAAACAGACCGAACCTGATTGTAAAGGGCGAATCTGACATAGCAGGGATGTGTGATTGTTTATGGGTCAATGTATTTCCGTGACCAGGAAGTGCTTTTACTGCCATTGACCTTATTGTAGCAAAGCAACATCTCGGCCGTCGTTCAATCGATTAAGCAAATACCGCAATCAGACCGAAAGCATGAACAACCAACCATGCTAAACCTAGCACCAAGAATGCGATGCCAACAAATGCGATCTTATCCCGCTTAGACATACCGAGCCGATTCATAAACGACGGCAATCTCAGACCCATCAGTAGAACTGCCAGTAACAAAAGACCCTCCACGACTATTAATGGCTCTCTGCGGTTAGTCTAATCATGGACTCATCATAGCAAACAAAGCGGCATCCTGCGGCAAGCACATTGAATGTAGCTTATGCGAATGGATGACCGAGCAGAGCATGCCGGACCCCATAAAGCTGGCTGGTCGGTTTTTATATGGTATAATTATCAGAGTTTTTAAAAAGGAATTACTATGGCAAAACATCGCAATTGGCACAGCGCCGACATCAAGCGCGCACGCAAAAAGAAGCTAAAAGCAGCAAAGCGCAAAGCACAGCAAATCTAGCAAATAAAAAAGAAGGTCACTGAACCTTCTTTTTTATTTGCTAGACACGTCAATCCAGGCCTCGCACCCGGGCGAATAAAAAGTCGTGAGTAAGCTATCTACTCTTCGTCTTGATGCCAGTCGACATTCTGCCTCGGGCGCTTATTGTTGCGCTTCGCCCGCATAGACTGGCGCTCAGCAAGCCCGGCTAGCTCGCTTTTCATTTTTAGATAGTTCGCATAGTGGGATTTGTCTAGCTTGCCATTTTGCAGCGCTTTTCGAATAGCGCACCCCGACTCCTGGGCGTGCTGACAGTCAGAATATCGACAGCGTTCACTTAAATCTGCAATGTCTTTGTACTTGTTCTCAAGATCCTCCTCCGTGCCCCATAGCTGCAGCTCACGAATACCCGGAGTATCAACAAGAAGTCCGCCATTTGGTAGCAGGAATAGCTCACGGTGAACGGTAGTGTGTCTGCCGGTTGCGTCTGACTCTCGCACGGCGCCCGTCTGCTGAGCCTCTCGCTGTAGCAATTTATTGGTTAGTGTTGATTTTCCAACACCCGAAGATCCAAGTAAAATTGCCGTCTGGGCCGGGTGAATACTATTGGCGACCTCATCAACCCCTATATCCTGAGTGGCGCTACAAACAAGAATAGGCAAGTCAAATGAACCGAGCTGATCGACATAATGCTGCGCCTCGTTAGTCTTATCAACTTTATTCAAAACGATAACTGGGCTAATGCTGCTAACCGATAACTGGTATAGGAACCTTTGTAATCGCTCAATACTGAAATCGTTATCAAGCGCAAGTAGTACAAAAGCAATATCGATATTGGCGGCGAGTATTTGTTTGGTGGCTTGTTTCCCGGGAACCTTGCGGGCAATTTCATTACGACGCAAGACGACCGACTCAACAACAGCAGTGCCAGAATGAGTCACATGAACTGCAACCCAGTCGCCAACCTTTGGTACGTTATCTCCGCGACTATAGTGAGCAAGCTTACCCGATAGCTCTGCGGTAATAATTTCTGGTGTAGCCAACTTTAAAGACGTGCCGAAATCTGCCAAGACGCGCGCAGGAAGTAGCCCTGAAAGCCCTAGCTCATTCCACGCATGAGCGTGGTCTTCGGTCCAACCATAATAAGAAAGTGTATTCACTACTCTTATTATTGCACGCTCCAGTGCAAGCAGGTGTACTTCAGGGAATAATTGACACAAATGCCACATTAAAGTATAGATATATACGTATTCGAATCTCGAATACACTTTGGGTTCATCCCAAAGTTCGGGTAGTTTTCCAGGAAGAAGGTACTCTTGTGAGTACAGACCAGACGGCAACCACTGGCTCAATGTATCACCTGATTTTCGAAATCACAGACGGGCCTACGTTTCAGCGCATTGCAGATGCGGCGAAGTACTATCACGATCCGGAGGTCATCATACCGCTACACTTCAGCGGCACTTTGACAGACACGATTACGGGTCGTAAGCGCAAAGTTAAGCTCGCAGCGCAAGCGTATGGATATATCTGCGGCAATGGCTACGAGAACGGCGACATCATCGTCTACGTAAACCTGAAGAATTACTTCATACGGTTTGGCGGCCAAGTCACATACAACTGGCGAGACAAAAAAGCAGCAAAACCGCTTGAGCTCGCTCCTTCACCGATAAAGAAGAAGTAACACCTTCGCGTCGGAAGACCCCTGGGTATTCTGGGCACCCCTAACTACCCGTTGCAGATACCCCAGAAGTATCTGCCTTACCCCAAATTAATTATTACTAATAGTTGCTTTGGGATAAGCAAGACACTCCTTCTCTTATCGATACAAAAACGACGATTTCTTGTCATCTTAAGCATACTCATCCCAAAGAGGGTGGAGAAATGGTGCTTCGCCCCTTGGCTTGTTTGTAAAATGAGCAAGCTAATTTTGCGTCACTACGCTACGCCGAACCCGCCGATTTTTGCTAAACAAAAGATTTGGGGGCTCGGATCCCATGCGCAAGACAAAGAAAAAAGCCGAGCAGATGCTCGACGTTTTTCTTGGCTGGGGTTAGTGGATGCGTTTCAGGACAAAACGCAACCTTTTGAGCTGATCGTCAATGATATATTATTTAACGCAGGTTAGCTTGACGGGTCAAAAATCTTCTCAATCTGCACTTCAAAAAGTAAGGCTATCTGAAATGCCAAAGGTAAGCTTGGGTCAAATTTGCCTTTCTCGATCGATATTATCGTTTGACGCGAGACGCTTAACTTAGCCGCAAGATCTTCTTGCGACCAGCCTCGATCAATGCGCCGTTGCTTGACCGAGTTCTTCATATCAGCCTTCTATTCTACGCACAATTGCATGGCGAATAAAAATGTCACACGAACTAATACATAGGACAGTTAGCAATATTGGGGTTAATGATAAGAATGGAAGCAGAGCAATAGCAAACAGGCTAAGCATAATGAGAACAAGCGAATCTATACAAACACCAGCCAAGACACGTTGATTCCAGTCATATTCAACCGTATGACGACCAAGTGCTACCCCGACGGCACCGAGCAGTGCGGCGTTGAATCCTGCGACGGCGAGAATTATCTCTGCGCTTGGCGAACCACTGTAGGGCGCAAGTGAATATATACACCAAATTGTCGCTAATATGCCCAGAAGGGATAGGACGGTAAAGAATTTATATCCTGGGCCAGTAGGCTGTGTATTTTTACTCAATTTAATTCTCCCGGTTCGTAATTAGCTATTATTGCAGTCTACTTTAGTTGATAGTACAAAGAATGTAAAGCATGCTTTACATATACAATATCTTACACACCAACAAAAAATGACGATTACTCGTCATTTTAAGCATAATCATCTTGGCTGGGATGGAGGGATAGCGCTTCGCTCCTCCGCTTGTTTGCAAAATGAGCGAGCTAATTTTGCTTCACTACGCTACGCCGAACCCTCCGACTTTTGCTAGGCAAAAGATTCGAGGGTTCAAATCACTCAAGCCATGAAAAAAGAAGGTGCGATGACCTTCTTTTTTCATGGCTGGGATGGAGGGATTCGAACCCCCGAATGCCAGGACCAAAACCTGGTGCCTTACCACTTGGCGACATCCCATTAGTGCCTACACATTGTAGCACAGGGGAGGAGGAGATTCAAAAGGGAAGAGTAAGGTATAATAATACCAATGACTAAAAAATCTTTTCCTATCGTAGAACTAACCCTTGATAAAATTGTCGGCGGCGGCCAAGCCCTAGGCAGCCTTGACTATGGCAAAAAAGCCTTTGTATGGGGTGGCCTTCCAGGTGAGAAAGTGGCCGTCCAGCTCACTAAGAAGAAATCGAGCTTTGTCGAAGGTGTCGTCACAGAAGTGCTAGAAGCAAGCAAAGAACGCGTCGAACCGGTAGACGCAACCAGCTACCTATCAACAAGCCCTTGGCAGATCATGCAGTTTGATGCGGAGCAGCACTACAAGGCAGCGCTCATCGAGGAAGCGTTTGAGCTTCATAATATCGTTTTACCGGAGGCTATCGAAGTCTATACCGATGACAAGCAATACGGCTATCGCAATAAAATCGAGTTTAGCTTTTGGTGGGACAAGGAGCTGGAGCAGCTTGATCTCGCGTTCTTCCGTCGCGGAACGCACGGCAAAATTCCCGTTGAAGGCAGCAGCCTCGCCAATGACGCCATTAACCAGGCGGCCCATGCTATCCGAGACACACTCCGCGCTCGCGAGATGCAGGCGTTTCCTCTAAAGACACTCCTCATTCGCTGCAATCGCCAGGGCAACGTTGCCGCACAGCTCTACGTCAAAGACGAGATGTTCGACGCATTTACCGAAGATGAGCTACGCGATATGGGAGTTGCCGGCTTTGAACTGATATTCTCCAACCCAAAGAGTCCAGCGAGCGTCATTACTAAGCGACTACAGGCATGGGGCGAGACCAGCCTTGCAGACACCATCCTTGATGTGCCGTTTACCTATGCAGTCGAAGGCTTCTTCCAGATTAATCTCCCTGTGTACGAGCAAGCACTGCGCGATATGAAGCAGTGGATTCCTGCCGATAAGCCGGCTGTCGACCTATATAGCGGCGTTGGTACAATTGGCCTGACGATCGGTGGCGACAATATTACTATGGTTGAAATCAACGAACATGCCGTGCGCGAGATGGAGCGCAATATTACCGCCCTAGAGCGTGAACAAGCCGCCAAGGCGATCCTAGCGCCTAGTGAAAGCGCGCTCGACCATATAACAAGCGATGCGACAATCATTGTTGACCCGCCTCGCGCTGGACTACACGAAGACGTTATCAAAAAGCTTCTCGAAGCCGCTCCAAGCCGCATCATCTACCTGAGCTGCAACCCTGTCACTCAAGCACGTGATGTCGCCATGCTCGCAGAGGGATACGGCGTCCGAGCGCACCGCGGCTACAACTTTTTCCCGCGCACACCTCACATCGAGCACCTCGTCATTCTCGATCATTACAACTAAAGTACCTTGTATTACACTTATGCATTGCTTAAACTATAAGCAGCATGAAGACAAAAAGCGGCTTCACCCTGGTAGAACTCATCGTAGTTATTGCGGTACTTGGTATGCTGGCGATCATTGCCATCTTCAACTACCTCAATATTCAAAGCCAAGCTCGTGACGAACAGCGCGCCTCTGACGCGACTGTCGTGGCAGAAAGTCTTGAAAAATACTTTACCGACAACGGCGAATACCCAAGCGTCAGTGATGTCACAAATACCAACGGCAATGACGTTAGGCAGCTACTAGGCCTTCCTAGTATCGATA
>CBIHLX010000032.1:0-9333 GCA_966210935.1 uncultured bacterium
TGGAAAGCGTAATTACTGTACGCTGACCTGTGTGCGAGGCATAGTCTTGCCAGTGAAGTGGCCTTTCTTAACCTTGCTGAAGCTCACAACACCATCAACAGCAGCGTGGATAGTGAAGTTCTTGCTAATGTAGGTGCCAGGGCCTGCAATCTTTGTTGAACCAGTCTGACGGACGAGTACTTCGCCTGCAGAAACCTTCTGGCCACCGAAGCGCTTGACGCCTAGGCGCTGACCGGCATTATTGTGGATATTCTTGCTTGAACCACCAGCTTTGACGTGTGACATAGGGCAAACTCCTTATAGTTGCTAAAATCAATCTGTTCAATTGTACCGAAAAATACCTGATACGTCAAGGGGTTGAGATAGGGGATGGAAGTATAATTGACTGGCATGATTTGCGGTGGGATAATTATAAGTACATAGCTGGAACTCTATCAAAGGAGCTGTGATGTTCTTCGCAATTCGGCGCGTATTAGTCGCCATCGCAGGGGGGCTTGTCGCGATTGGGTTTTTGTCGGGGTGTGTAACGATTGACCCTAAGCCGACTCTGCCTTCGGTCAATGTCACCATGCCGACGATCGCACCTATTCCTATCGATACCACAAAGCCTCTGGAGGTGCATGCGGAAGAGTGGAAAAATAATTTTCTCAAAAATGTCTACTGTCCGCTGCGTAATACTCCTATTGCGGACGCTGTGGCTGACGAAGGGAAGCGTCTCTGGAATGAGTTTGCCGCCGAGGCCCAGCGCCAAGGGGTACCTATTCCGGAATTTAATCCGGCGGATCCAAAGAACTGCCAGTAATGTGGGTGAGTCAGGTCCCCTGATGACCTGGCGATAGCCAGGCTTCTACGGGGGCCTGGCCCTTCCTTACTTCTTGATCAGAACGAGTAATTCGCGGGCGACGACTTGGTCTTCGCGGTAGTAGAGGAGGTCGCTGTTTTTGACATTAGCAAACTCAAAGCGGTCGTAGCCAAGCTTGTTAAGATCGTCGATGAGTGGCAGGTGAGTGAAGCGACCGGTCGCGTCGCGCCAGGCAGGAACGCCGACACAGAGTGGAGTGCCAGAGTCGATTTGTGAGCCGATATTCTTTAAAAACTCCGAAACAATGTAGTTACAGGTTTTGCGGACTTCGGTAAGTTTTGCTGGTGACGGCGGTGCACTAAACGGCTGGCCGAGGTAGCTTTCGCAGGCGATGGCGTCGATTGGTGACTGCCACTTGGTATCCATGGCATCACCTTGGTGAATTGTGGCATCAATCTCAATACGCTGAGTATCGGCAAGCCACTCGAGGTTGATTTTTGAATACTCGATCATCTTGTCGGAGAGGTCGGTGCCATAGACTTTAAAGCCCATAAGGGCAGCTTCTTGGAGGACGACACCAGTACCGCAGAATGGATCAAGCACACGCGCACCGAGCTTGGGCGCGGAAAGGTTGATCATGAGCTGAGCCAGCTTCGGCGGGAGCATGCCAACGAAGGCGTCGCGCTTTGGTCGCTCTTGGTCGCGCTTGGTGTAGGCGGTGATATTTTGTGCGCCAATACTCTCGGCAATGATGACTTTGCCGTTGCGAGCACGGACTACGAGGAGCTCTACCTTGTTGTTAGATAGGCCGAGCTTGTTGTGGTGTGACGTTGCAGTATTGAGAGCGGCCTCACTGTTTGGGAGAAGGCGAAGGCTAACGCCGCTTGCCTTGAGCTTTTGCTTTAAGACGATACCAGTTTTTTGGACATCACGCGGCGACACGCCGAAACCATAGGCGCTGATGCCAAGCGTCACCTTGCCTTCGGTGTCTCTCCATGCGTCGGTATAGGCGCGGACTAGCTTCATGCTAACTTGGCGCCAGTCTCCGCGAGGGAGCTCGGCGACGACGCGGCCGGCTTTTTGGCTGCCACCCAGACGCTCGAAATCAATTGTTTTTGTGTCAATCAGCGCAGACTGGTCAGAGAACCAGCGAGTCTGGTCGCTGCCGTAGAGTCGTTCAAGTTCGGCCATGCCGAGGGCCGGCTGGCGTCCCAAAATCGCAATATACATACTAGTAGTATATCACCTGAGGTGCCGATCGAGGGCTACACTTGCACCGGGGAACTGGTATATACTAAAGATATGTCTTTTCGTGCATGGCTCAGTATCGCAACATTTGCATTGATCGGCGTGATTATTTACTTTTCGCGCCACGAGTTGGTGCGTGCCTTTGAACTACTTGGGCAAGTGAATTTATGGATACTTGCACTACTCTTGCCAGTACAGTTGATTATGTATTTTGCGGGTGGAGAAATGATGTTCTCATATCTACGAGCCAAAAAGGTGACTGACAATGTCCCGCCAGCGACTCAGGCGCGGATGGCACTTGAAATGAACTTCGTTAACCATGTGCTTCCGAGTGCGGGCGTGAGTGGTCTTTCGTATATGACTTGGCGGCTCAATAAGCTTGGCATCCCGGCAGGACGAGCGACGATGGCGCAGGTAGTGCGCTTTGCTACCGGCTTTATGTCGTTTATTGTTTTGTTGGTTATTTCGGTAGTGATAGTAACGATTGACGGCAACCTGAACCGTTGGATTATCTTGGTGAGTGCTGCGCTGGTGATGTTTATGGTGGGCGCTATGGTAGGCGGGGTGTACCTTATTAGTAACCGCAAGCGCATCGATAAATTCTCGGTGTGGATGACTAAAACAGTCAATAGGACGGTGCGCAAGCTAACAAAGGGAAAGAAGCGCGTTGTGATGCATGCGGAGAAAGTCGAAGAGTTCTTTGATGATATGCACGGCGACTTTGAGGCGTTGATGAAGGACAAACGGTTGCTATTGAAGCCGTTTTTGTGGGGTATTTTATTTACCGCGATGGACGTGGCGGTCTTCTGGGTAACCTTCCTTGCACTTGGTCAACCTGTTAACCCGGCGCCAATTTTGATTGCTTACGGTGTTGCAACGCTCGCTGGTTTTATTGTTGTCACTCCCGGCGGAGCAGGTGCGTATGAGGCGATCATGGTGGCGTTTTTAGCAATTGCTGGCTTAGAGCAGGGTGCGGCAATCGCCGGCATCGTTCTCGCGCGTGTTATCTTGCTACTAAGTACGATTGGTTTCGGATATTTATTTTATCAACATGCACTAATAACTTATGGACGCAACAGACAAGACCATCCTGTTCGGAGTTAGTGATTTTATCGCACTAACCAACCAGACACTCGAGTATGCATACCCGAGTGTTGCTATCGAGGGCGAAGTGGCGAGCTTTAAGGTGAATCAGGGCAAGTGGGTTTTCTTTGATCTGAAAGATGAGCAGAGTAGCGTCGGCTGTTTTATGTCGCTCTATAGCCTGCGCGTGCCGATTCAGGACGGCATGAAGGTGATTGTGACGGCGTCGCCAAAGCTGACCAATTGGGGTAAGTTTAGCTTGACGGTTAGGGCGGTGCGTCCTGTTGGCGAGGGTGCGCTTAAAAAGAGTTTCGAGCTACTCAAGGCGAAACTTGAAGGCGAAGGGCTGTTTGCGCCGGAGCGGAAGCGACCGCTTCCGCAGGTGCCGCATCATATCGGTGTCATCAGTAGTACGCAGGCAGCTGGCTATGCGGACTTTGTAAAGATTCTTAATGATCGCTGGGGCGGTATTAAGATTGATGTTGCTCAGGTGCAGGTGCAAGGTGAAGCGGCGCCAGACCAGATTATCCGTGCCATCCGTTACTTCAACGAGCAGGCGGAGCTACCGGAAGTACTGGTGGTGATTCGCGGTGGTGGTAGCGCTGATGATTTGTCAGTGTTTAATGACGAGTTGCTGGTACGTGAGATTGCCGCCAGCCGTATTCCGACCCTAGTTGGCGTGGGGCATGAGGTGGATACGACACTCGCTGATTACGTCGCCGATGTGCGGGCTGCGACGCCAAGTAATGCCGCGCAGATTCTGGTGCCTGACCGATCGGCGATACTGCGAGCGACTCGCGATCGGGTGCGGGCGATTCTGCCGCGTGTCGAGTATGCGATTGCCGACGAAAAAGAGCAGGTAAGGAGTCGGATGGAGCGTGTGTTTATGCGGATAGAGGATGAGCATGCGGATACGGCATATAGGCTGCAGTCGATCAGGCGAGTACTTGCCGAGCTTGATCCAAATAAAGTACTGGCTCGAGGCTACGCCTTGGTCCGTGGCGATATTATGACTGGGAAGATGATTGAAATTGAGAAACACGACAAAGTAATTACAGCGGAGGTGCGAGATGTCAGACAAAAGTAACGCAACGGTGGCAGAAAAAATAGCCCAGCTTGATGAGCTAGTGGCCTGGTTTGATAGTGAAGAGTTTACCTTGGAGACGGCGCTCGATAAGTTTAGTGCCGCCGAAACGTTAGCGCGAGAGATTGAAGAGGATTTGGCTGCTCTAAAGAATGATATCGAAGTCGTCAAAGCTCGATTTGATCAGGTGGATGGATGATCGTACTCTGGATATTACTGCTCATTATCTTTATCTGTTTTGGGTTGATTGTGTTTCGCGGTGCCCCGTATGTGCCGTCACACCGTAAGGATATCCAACGCGCTTTTTCCGACTTATACCCGCTAACTCCTCAGGATGTCGTAGTGGATATCGGTTCAGGTGACGGGGTGGTGCTACGGGAGGCGTCGCAGCACGGTGCCAGGGCGATTGGGTACGAGTTGAACCCGCTCCTTGTTGGTGTATCGCGTCTTTTGAGCCGCAGTTATGATGGGATAGAGATAAGGCTAGCCGACTTTTGGCTCGCAGCGCTGCCGGAGGAGGCGACAGTCTTTTATGCGTTTTCGGTGTCACGTGATATACCGCGGCTCGTGAAAAAGCTGCAGGCCCACGTGAACAGCACAGGAAGGCCAGTGGCATTTATAACTTACGGTAGCGGCATTGCCGGGGTTGAGCCATCTGCAGCTCAGGGTGCGCATACGCTCTATTACCTCACTCCTTTACAGGGCGAATAGCCATAAGTATAATAACCACATGAATCAAAATCGTACCAGTGAGCGGGGGGCAGTCAGCGGCGCACTCCTTGCTATCGTTCTTCTTAGCGTTGCTGTCGCTGGCCTAGGTGCGTTATCCGTTTGGGCGTATGTTAACTATGACGAACAAAAAACTAACGTCGACGGCAAGATTGCTTTTGCTACGGAAACAGCTAAAAAGGAGCAGGCCGACCAAGACGAAGCCAAGTTCTTGGAGCGAGAAAAAGAGCCAAATCGTCAATTTGCTGGTCCTGATGACTATGGTCGTCTGACTTTTGACTACCCGAAGACCTGGAGTGTCTATGTTGCGCGTGACGTGAGCCAGGGTGGCTCATACCAGGCCTTCCTTAACCCAATTACCGTGCCGACTGTCTCTGAGCGTCAGCAGTTTGCACTACGCGTGACAATTGAGGAGAAGGAGTATGACGAGGTGATCAAGTCATACCAACCACGCGTGAAATTGGGTAAGCTCAAAACAAGCGCCGTGAGTGCTAATAGCCACGATGGTACGCGCATTGAGGGCGAGTTCACCACAGATATTCGCGGAGCAGCGGTTATCTATAAGATTCGTGACAAAACAGTTACAATTCGCACCGACGCTGACACCTTTAAGCCTGATTTTGAAAAGCTAATCACAACCATCGACTTCAATAGCTAAGCCACTTCCTGCGTGCTACACTAAAAGTAGTATGCAGGTAATGGGAGACGAGGGAATGGTGCCTAGCCAATCGCAGATATTTGGCGAGCTTTCGTTTGTCACGACTGCTTCTCACGAGCTGAAGGCGCCGCTGGCGTTAGTGCGCCAGCTCTCACTTGCACTTGAAAGGGGTAATATTTCCCCCGAGGAACAGCAGCGACTGCTGCGTCAGATCACCTTAACGAGCGAGCGCGCCTTACGCCTAACGACGGATCTGTCGCGGGCGTCCCGCTTAGAAGACAGCTTGTTTGAGCTTGAGCCAATTAATCCACGCCAGCTCTGTGAAGAGGTGGCGCATGAGCTGGCGCCGCTCTATGGTGCGAAGGGTCGAGACATTCGCGTGGCTGGTGGCTACCGCCAGTTACTGGTCGTCGCCAATCGCGAATTGCTTCGTCGCATTCTTCTTAATTTTGGAGATAATGCGCTTCACTATGCCGATCCAGAGCAGCCGGTTGAGTTACAAGTGGCGACGCGGGGGCACGCTAATACCGTGCGTATCGGGGTGCGTGACTTTGGTCCTGCGGTGTCACCGGCAATCTGGCGTCAGTTGCAGGATCAGCTGGGCAAGACGCCTCAGCCGCTCCATGCGCGTCCGCAGAGTAGTGGACTCGGACTTTATGTAGCGCAGCAATTCGCAACGGTCATGAACGGTAATATAGGCGCGACGCGACATCGTGACGGAGCGACATTTTATGTCGACATGGAAGCGTCGACGCAACTGAGTTTATTATGACGAAGCTACCATTGATTCTTGTTGTTGAGGATGATGAGTGGTTTGCAGAGCAGGAGGTGCGTGCGCTAGAAGCGGCTGGTTTTCGAGCGGCACATGCGCCGCATGCACTGGCCGCGATGGAGATTATTGATGACCAGCGACCTGACGTTCTGTTACTTGATGTTTTCTTAGCGGGGCCAAATGTCTTTACGCTCCTGCACGAGCTACGATCACATGTTGATCTTGCGATGATTCCGATAGTTCTTTGTACCAATAGCGCTGATGCACTGAGCGACGAAGATCTCGAAGTATATGGAGTGTCGGCAGTGCTCGATAAGACAAGTATGCTGCCTGATGATATAGTGGCAGCTATTAAGCGAGTTCTGTTGTGACAGCTATTCGGACGCGCGCGATTGTGCTGCGCCGTACAAATTACGGTGAGGCCGACCGAATCTTGCAACTCATGACACCCGAAGGGAAGCGTAGCGTGATGGCACGCGGTGTGCGCCGCGAGAAGAGTAAGCTGGCCGGTGGTATTGAGTTATTTGGCGTCAGTGATGTCGTGATTAATACCGGCAAGGGTGAGCTGGGCATTTTGACGTCGGCTCGGCTTGTGCACTATTACCAGAATATTATTGGAGATTATGACCGCCTGCAGTTTGGTTATGAGGTAATCAAGCAGGTTAATGCGGCGAGTGAAATGGTCGATGAGCCGGAGTGGTATGATGTGCTCTTTGAAGTTATTAAAGCGCTGGATGCCAAAACTTTACCGCTGCAGCTGACGCAGACATGGTTTTATTTGCATCACGCTGATTTACTCGGGTCACCGCTCAGTTTGGTGAATGATATCAATGGCCAGGCGCTACAGGCGGATCATAGGTATATGTATGACATCAGCGAAAAGGGTCTTCGTCAGGCGACCAATGGTGAGCTGACCGCTGATCATATTAAATTGATGCGGCTTATTCAAGCAAAACCGCTCGATGTTCTTGTGCAAGTAGGTGGTGTGGCGGGTATTTTGCCAGAATGCTGGGCGACGGCGCGAGCACATGCCGCGATATAAAACCCCTGGCTCATTCAAACCAGGGGTTTTATATTAATCGTTTACATATCTTCAATTGAAGAAGGCCTCGCCGCACGGGGTGTGTGCGACGAGGCCGGGTAGGGAGATCCCTACGGTGCTTCAGTGCGACGGAACGTGGTACGTACCCATCGCTGAAGTGCTTTGATCCAGGTTGGCGTGTTGAGCTGGCGTTCCAGCTCGCGGGCTCTGCGCTGGATGAACGGATCCGGCGCCTTGACGCTGAGGAGCTCATCGAGGTAGAGCCGATCGCCGGTTGCTTGGTACATTGCGAGGTCGAATACCTGCTTCCACTGCAGTACGGTGACTGTCTTTGCGTGAAGCCACGCTGACGTCATGTTGATGTAGTGAATGCGGGCCGTGCCGGTATTGCCTTCTTGAAGCAGTACCAGCATGATGACGGCCTCGATGACGACGAGCTCTTCGCTGCGATCAAGGAGGCTTTGTGAGGCCTCTGTGAGCGCAACGTCGATCGCTTCTTGGTTGCCGCCGTTAAGAGCAAGGCAGATGGCGGTATCGACGAGAAGACGACTGTAGTCGTAATGCTCGTCTTTGGTCATCGCCTCGATGTCTTCGCTGTTGGTGGCTTCCATGTCTCGCCGTGCTTCTTGGCCGTTGCCTTGCAAAAGTGCTGCAATAACCTTGAGCAGCGGGTAGATGTCTTTGGCGTGGCCGCTATCGCGCAATATACGTACCTCGCGCTGAGCCTCGGCAAGTTTGCCTTGCTGGAGGAGCGGCCGAAGCAGCTCCCTCGCGGCACCAAGGCGAACCTGGGTCGGTTGTGTGGTGTTTAAAGGTGCGATTCCCATCGCGATCCCCCTTAGATAGTGTTTTACGATGAGTGGCAATATTATAACACTTATAAAATATTTACGCAAGAGTCTACATCTGTTATAATGAGCAGTAATATGGCAAAAGAAGCACTCAAGAACGAACGAATGGAAGCAATTGTAAGTCTCGCGAAACGCCGCGGTTTTATCTATCAGGGAAGTGAGATTTACGGCGGTCTTTCGGGGACATGGGATTACGGTCCACTGGGTGTAACGCTCAAGCGTAATATCATGCAGCTTTGGTGGAAGATGTTCGTCGATTCGCGTGATGATATGTACGGCGTTGATGCGGCTATCTTGATGAACCAGAAAGTTTGGCAGGCCAGTGGTCATGTTGATACATTTACCGACCCGCTGGTTGAGGATCTTGAGACGAAGCAGCGCTTCCGTGCCGACCACTTGCTTAAGGATGCCGGCTTCGCTGTTGACGGCCTCTCGCTCGACGACATGACCCAACTTATCAAGGATAATGACGTAAAGAGCCCGAATGGCAATCCGCTTTCAGAGGTTCGTACGTTTAACATGATGTTCTCAACGACTGTCGGCCCGGTCGCCGATGATAAGTCGATTTCGTACCTTCGCCCAGAAACTGCTCAGGGTATCTTTACGAACTTTAAGAATGTGGTTGATAACTTCTACCCAGACCTGCCATTTGGTATTGCGCAGCAGGGTAAGGCGTTTCGTAATGAAATCAGCCCCCGCGACTTTGTTTTCCGCTCACGCGAGTTTGAGCAGATGGAGATTGAATACTTTGTCCATCCAGAGAAGTGGGCAGAATCATTCGATGCGCTCCTAAAGGACATTTATGACTTCCTCGATGCGCTTGGCCTACCACGCGAAGCGGTACACGAACTTGAGGTTGCTGAAAATGACCGCGCTCACTACAGTAAGCGCACGATCGATATTGAGTACGATTTCCCAATCGGCCGTGAAGAGTTGCTTGGTCTGGCGTACCGCACCGACTTTGACCTTGGTAATATCCAGCGTGTTGCTGGTAAGAGTATGGAGTACACGATCAAGGGAACGAATGAAAAGTTCGTACCACACGTGATCGAGCCATCATTTGG
>CBIHLX010000033.1:0-9009 GCA_966210935.1 uncultured bacterium
AGCCCGGAGGATTCGCTGGCCAATTAGTAACATTCGGTTGACTGTTCACCCCAATTCGTGACCAACCGCTCGTCTCCCAGGGATTAATGCGTTCAAGATAGATGCTAAAACAGCTCGAAGGCGAGGTAGAGAATATCGCACCAGGACGCGATGACGTCGATTGAAATGCCGTACAGATATAATTCCAGCCTGCCGGCCACCCGGTTACATCCAGCTTACCTGCAGAGACGTATGGCCCTCTCTCCTGGCGCACTCCAGATGGAGTAGACTTTCGTTCATAGCCAACCGCAGCCGGGCCATCCACAAGCTTATTCACTCCATACGGACCACCGTAGCGCACCTGCAGATCCTTTGCGCCATTATCCGTATTAGTCGGCCAATACTTACAGTAGGTTGCTACCATATTAATTTTTATATCAATGAGTTGAGATGCACCTTCGGTGACCTTGTAGGTATTGTTATTATCAAGACTCGTTATCCACATATAGTCGGCAATCCTATCCTCATAGGAGGGAGTCTGGACACACCAGTCGTTTGCAAACGCACGCGCACCATCGATGTCAGGGGAGCCGGCAGAAGCAGACTGCGCAGGGCCAATACCAACAGCGAAAAATGCCAGCACAACAGCAAGCGACACCCAGGCTGCGCTGAAGCGCCTTATCATACAGCACCCTCAAGATTCGTAAGTCGGCCTTGGTATATAGATATAAATTCCCGCTCAGGTGAATCTTGCGGCAATGCCTCAATAGCGGCAATTGCCTTTTGAATATATTCCTTCTCGTGATCAACATTCTTCTGAGCTGCATAAATATCAGCAATCGATATCAATGTTCGATGTGACGAACCAATCTGGTCAAGAATAAGTGCAAACTTCAACGCTTGATCGTAATTTTTCTGCTGGTAAGCTACCGTAATAGCCTGCTCGGCAAGGGTTGTTTTTTCAGGAACTGTCTCGGCTTCTTCAATGGCCTTGCTGTAGAGGGAGCCTGCACCATCAACATCGCCCATTTCAAGTCGCTCGGTATAGCGAGCAGCTAGATTGGTATCACCGCGAAACGATGCCTCTTCAAGCTTTTTCTGCGTCTTGCCAACTCTATCTTCCTGCTGCGCCGCTTGTTTGGTCTGGTTTTGCTGATACCAAATATAACCGCCGTAGCCGCCCCCTAATATAAGTACACTAATGCCAGTGATCATGAGCCATTTTTTTGCATGACCGCTCAAGTGTTTTGCCATAGCACAAGCATAATACACCGACGTGCCGCTGACAACCTTTTATCACTACTCACCTAGCCTAATATTTAGACCATGTGACTACTGACAAAAAGTAAAAGTGCCGGTTGGCGTGAGAGGGTGGCGTACCAGGCTTGGTACCCACTGAACTCTCACGCCAACCGGCGTAACCCTTTTACTCAGACAACCGCCAACTACTCGGCGGCGGCCCGCTTACGCTGAAGCGAGACACCCAGTGCCAAAAGCAGGGCGATAGCCGAACCGACCGACAGCACCAGAGGCGTGTAGTCCTCACCTCCGGCGGAGGTGTTGGCTCGCACGTAGACGACGTCATCCTCCTGGGTCACAGGAGAATCGGTGTCGACCGGCTCCTGATCCTGGGGTGCAGGGTTCGGAGTCTGGTCCTGCGGGGCGGGGTTACCGACCGGTGCGGGCGAAGGCTCGGGATCCTGTCCCGGCGCCGGATCCTGCGGAGCAGGATTGTCCCCGGGGCCCGGGTTCGGATTCGGCTCGGTGCCGGGATCCGTGGTCACGACCTTGCAGTCGTTGTTCAGGATTGCCTGATCTCCCTTTGCAGGAATGGTGATGGTTTCACCATTCTTACGGAAGCTGATCTCGCCATGGATGTCACCTTCGTGATCGCCATGACCTGCCCGGAAGGCGTTGCCGCTGACCGTGATCTTCTCGTAGGGGTCGCTTTCGCGTCCCGTTGCATGGCAGACCACGAACTTCTCGACGTCAGAATCGTCTGCCGGCGGAAGCGTTGCCTCGCTGAAGCACTGCTTCGACTCGTATGTCGCGCCCAGCTTGGAGCTGAAGCCCTCCAGTACGGTGTACGTGACTGTCAAGCAGCCCTTGCCGTCCAGCAGCCCCGCCACGTTGTACGTGCCCGGAACATAGGACAGCCCGTTGATAACGGGGTTGCTGTAGCCCGTGCCGGCTCCGAGAGTGATCGTGTCATTCGCGGTGCCATCCTGGTCGTTTTTGGTGACCTGTGGCGGAATTGCCTGCTGGTTGGGTACGGAGGCGTAGATCCACTCGGTGTTGCCGGTGAGCTCCACGTCCGCTTTGGCCGGCTTGGCGTAAGCCAGGAGTGCACCATCGGTAGGGATTGAGGCGGTAGCCCCGTACGGCGTACCAGCGGCGTCGACGTAGTAGTAGTCGTCCGTCGCCGTGAAGTACACCGTGTTGCCCTGCTGAATAGGTGCTGCCGGCGCCACCAGACGCTTGGTCTGGTTTGTGTAGGCTACCGCGATCTCCGTAGGTCCAACGAAGGCCTGAATTGTGGCGCCATAAGGCACATTGTACGGGCCGAACGTCCCCGGTGTCGGTGTCAATTCGTCGAAGGGGTTGTCCGGCGTGTTGTCGACTCCCGGTTCCAGCGTTTCCGTGTGAACGGTTTGTCCGGAACCGAGCTCTGCTGGCAGAGTGATGACAATATTTACCGGCACCTTGACGGTTGAACTGCTGGAGGCATTCAGAGTCACGCGGCCCGGAGACTGCGCAACAAATTCACCCTCACAGCAAAAAACCAAAGCGGCAACGGCGGGCGAGGCGGGCAACACAACGGCAGTAAAGCCGAGAGCCACCAGGAGAGCCGTGAAAAACGCGGCCACCTTCGTAAAACGACGCTTCTTCTTCGGAGCTCCGACGGAGCTCGCAGTGGCGAATGACTTTTCCAAGTCACCCACCTCCTTTCGGGTAGGTAAAGCAGTTGCTGAGTAAATAGATTTTTAAATGTAGGGATTACTTCGATTCATCCCAAGCTAAACGTAGCTCTTTGTGGTCACGGAGTAAACTCACGTAGGGTACCCACAATGGTGACAATCATACCATTCTTTAGCCATTTTGTAAATACCCTAGTACCCTTTTTGTCCCACCTCTGTTACAATAGAGTCACTATGAGTTTATCTATCGGCATCGTCGGCCTTCCAAACGTCGGCAAATCAACCCTATTTAACGCCCTCACGAATAATGACATTTTGGCGGCGAATTACCCTTTTGCAACTATCGAACCGAACACAGGAATTGTTCCCGTCCCCGATAGTCGCCTGCAAAAACTGGCCGACCTTTACGGTTCGACTAAGGTTCTGCCTGCGACTGTGACGTTCGTCGACATCGCCGGTCTCGTGGCCGGTGCCAGCCAAGGCGAAGGGCTTGGTAACAAGTTCCTGGCAAACATCCGTCAGTGTGACGCGATTGTGCATATTGTGCGCGCGTTTGAGAACACCGATATTGTTCACGTGGCTGACCGTATCAATCCGCAAGACGATATCGATATCATCAACACCGAGCTGATCCTAGCCGACCTCCAGACGATTGACACTCGCCTACCAAAAGTCGCCAAAGAAGCTAAGGCCAAGCCCGCTCTGCGCGATGTTGCGAGCTACCTTGAGTCACTCAAGCGCCACCTTGAAGCCGGCACCCCACTTTCTGCACTGCCGTCACTCGACGAAGAAAAGATTGCCGACCTTCACCTGCTTACTGCCAAGCCAGTTATCTACGCCTTTAATGTTGACGAAGCGGGCCTTACTGATGAGGCGAAGCAGACTGAACTCTCAGCTCTTGTTGCACCTGCCCGAGCAATTTTTGTGTGCGCCAAATTAGAAGAAGAGATCAAGGGCCTTGATGAGTCAGATGCAAAAGAATTACTCGAAAGCTACGGCGTCGAGGAAACTGGCCTTCACCAGATGATTCATGCCGCTTACGATACGCTTGGTCTTCAGAGTTACCTGACTGCCGGACCAAAAGAAGTTCGCGCCTGGACAATCAAGCAGGGCTCTACCGCTCCTCAGGCCGCCGGAGTGATTCACTCCGACTTTGAGCGCGGCTTTATTGCTGCTCAAGTCGTCGACTTCGACGATTTGATCGCCGCCGGTTCAGAGACCGCCGCCAAGAGTGCCGGCAAGATGCGCACCGAGGGCAAAGAGTACGTCATGCAGCCTGGTGACGTCGTCGAATTCCGCTTCAACGTCTAGACATGAAAAGTGGGCGGCCACAGCAAGGGATTCCCCTGCCGCAGCCGCCCGTTTACTTTCATGTTCCACACCCATTCCGTCGAAACTCGACCAAGGTAATCTTACCTTCGGGATCCTTGAGGTTGCACGTAAAGACAACCAGCCGGCACCCATCGTTAGCAAAGGAAAAGTCCTTGGCCTTATCGACGACCTTCCGACTAACTAGCGTGTAGTCAACTGTCCGACCCGTAGCATCAACCACGGAAGCCGGCTGCTCAAGCGCCCAGCCTTCATAGCTTAGCTTGATGAACGGGAAGGTGACTTCATTGCATACCCGCTTGTCCTGGGACGTGCAGGTGTGAGCCGCCAACATAGCCGGGCGAACAGCGTCACCGCCACCCCTGCTCTGACCGGAACCATCGAGAAAGTGTGCCACTGGGTCAAACCCATTGGCATCAAGCGGCGGATCAACTACCTGCCCTTTCTGCCACTTCGCCGGAACAACCTCAACTGATAAGCCAGCCGCCGGCCAATGAAACTTGGTGATTGGCAGTACCGGCTCAGTGTTGGCAGCCGGAACCGGAACAGGCTCCGCACGAGGCGGCACCTGCATTGGTGCAGCTGATGCTTCAGCAGCCGACACCTCGGTAACTGGCGCTTCGCTTGGCGTCTCCGTAACCGGATTCACCGATGGCGATGCAGTCACCACAGGAACTGGTGTTTCCGCTTGCTCAGCAGCGAGCTGCTCAGCGGCATTCACCTGCTTTTCGGTGGCCGAGTGACGGTTTTGCCCATAGACAAAAGCCGCGCAGGCCAGCACAACTCCAACAACAATCAGCACCACAGTATATGGTGAGCGCTTACCCGCACGATGACGAGACATTTGATACAACTCCTCAGTAGTAGAACGTGAAAGAACGGCACGAACTAGCATAGCCGTTCACATACCTAGGCATATTTTATCATAAATGCTTTGATTTGTCTACTTGTTGAGCGGAGTCAAGAGATAGAAGCGCTCTTGATTGCCTTTGGCGCCAGCAACGTCACTATCGCGCTTATCGCGCACGACAAAGTACTGCTTCGCCCAAGTTTCAAACTCTTTGAGAATCTGTCGGCGGACCGCTTCGTTTTTGATAATTCCCTTGTTCGTCTGGTTGCGACCCGCCTCAAACTGCGGCTTTAACATGGCAGCGATCTGAGTATTAGGCGCGCTCAACTGCTTGGCGATATACGGCAAAATCTCGCGGAGACTAATAAACGACACGTCGATCACAATGATATCCGGCATATCTCCTTCAATAATAAAGTCACGAATGTCTGTTTTTTCATGCAGCTCAATCCGCTCATTACCACGCAGGCTGGGGTGTAACTGCTCGGTACCGACATCCACGGCGTACACTTTTTTTGCACCATTCCGGAGGGAGTAGTCAGTGAACCCACCGGTGCTACTGCCGACATCGAGGACAACGGCATCTTTAAAGTTTAGGTTCAAAACCTTAGCCACACTGGCAAGCTTCAATCCAGCTCGGCTGACATACTGCTCTTCGGCTACCAGTTTCACATCAGCGCTCGCGCGCACAAAATAGCCAGGCTTTGTCAGCGTTTTGCCATCGACCGTCACCTTGCCAAGGCGAATCCAGTTTTCAGCCTGCGAGCGACTCGACGTCAGACCGCGAGCCACAAGGGCGTGATCGAGTCGCTGCTTTTCCATATTACTTCTTGCGTTCGCGGTATTCGTTAGTCGAGGTGTCAACAGAGATGATATCACCTACCTTGATAAAGGCCGGCACCTTTACGGTGATGCCAGTTTCAAGAGTTGCGTCTTTCAAAACGCTACTCGTCGTATCACCCTTTACGACGTCTTCCGCGTAGGTCACTTCGAGGTAAACGTTCTTGGCGAGCTCAATATTAATAACGCGATCACCGAAGAACTGCAGCGTTAAGTTGTCACCTTCTTTGAGGTATCCCGCAGCTGAATCAACAATTTCCGCCGTAAGCTGGAACTGCTCGAATGTCTCTGGATCCATAAAGTGAAAATCAGTGCCATCATTGTAAAGGTACTGAACAGTTTTATTGCTCACCTCGGCAGTTTCGATTTTATCCTGACCCTTGAATGTCTTTGGAATCACGCTGCCGTCGATAAGGTTCTTGAGCTTTACGTTAACAATACTACCACCGCGACCCATCACCTTTTGGCCGTATTCGATCACGCGGTAGGGCTTGCCGTCGATCTGACAGACGGTGCCCTTCTTTAAATCAGTTGGTTGGTACATGTAATTCTCCGTTTGTCTTTAGCTTTAGAAATGCTTGGTGGCGCACATCAAATTGTGATATGCGCCACAGAGTTCTCTAACAATGCGTGTGATTAGTTAGAAGTCACGAATGGCAGAAGAGCCAGGTGACGTGCACGCTTGATAGCAGTAGCGAGTTGACGCTGCTGCTTAGTGCTGAGGCCGGTCTTTGAGATTGGCTCAATCTGACCGTACACGTTGATGAAGCGCTGTAGCGTCTTAACGTCGGTGTAGTCGAAGTAGACTGGCGCGTCTTTCTTGAATCGTTTCATTTATATATCTCCTAGAATGGAATTTCACTTAAATCAATAGGCTTGTCGTCGATGTCTTCAATAACAACATCGTCAGACTTCTTGTTGCTGCCACTAGCAGCAGGGGTGTAGCTTGAGCCACCGCCATCGCCGTTTGGACCATCAAGGAAGGTAACGTCAGTTGCGACTACTTCAATACGAGTGCGCTTCTTACCGGTTTCCTTGTCATCCCAGCTATCCTGACGCAGGCGACCCTGCACGAGGCAGCGACGACCCTTTGACAGGTACTGGCTAACGAGCTCACCGAGCTTTTCCCATGCGGTAACATCGAAAAAGTCAGCTGCGTCTTCTTGGCCACCGCGATCAACCGCGATGCTAAAGCTGGTAATATTTTTACCGGTTGAAGTGGTGCGCACTTCTGGGTCGCGGGTAAGGCGTCCCATCAAAATCACTTGGTTGATACTCTTGGCCATGTCCCCTACTCCTCTTCAGTTGTTTCGCTAGCGTTTGCTTTCGCTTCTGCGAGTGCCTTGCGACCCTTTTCGTCAACAGTAACGAGCAGGTAGCGGAGCACTTCGTCAGTGATGTTCAGCGTGTTGCTGATCTTCAATGGCGCTTCAGCTGGGAGCTTAACGTTCATGAAGACGTAGACGGCGAAGTCTTCGCGCTTGATGCGGTAAGCGAGCTTCTTCTTGCCCCAGTTGTCTTCGCTGACGATTTCACCGCCGGCGCTCGTGATGATATCTCGCACCTTCTTAAGAGGTGTATCGATATCCACTTCGAGGTCAGGGTGAATCAGAACGGTCAGTTCGTATTCTTTCATAGAGTTCCTCCTCTGGAATCCTTATGGATGCTTATATCTGGTATAAGCCGAGTTAATAACTTAATAATTATAACAGTAATTATGGGAAAAAGCCAGTCTAGCAACCGCTAGACTTCAACACCAAGGCGCACCCAGCATGACGTCCGGCCCGAGCCCGACGACGTATAGCCAGTTGTTGATGAAACAGGGGTGGTTAAGTTGTTGTTTTGCACATTTTCCACACCACACGGCTGGTTATCCCCTTGCAGCCAGTACTCAATACGAATCGGCGCCAGCGTACCGTTAAACGTCATACCTGCCTCATAAATATACTGGATGCCGTAGGCATTATTCACCGTGGTTGTCGGGGATGTTGGCGGCGTGCCGATCTTGCGCAGTTCATCCATGAGTGCTGTATTGTCTGCTGTCTGAGCAGTACCCACGCTGTTTGTACACTGGTTATCCACAGTGGCGCAGCGGGTTGCCGTGCCTGGCAGTACACTGTATGTTGCCGTATAGCCCTTAACAAGACGTATCACACCCTTTACGGCACTGATCTTTGCTGTGTTGTTCGCCCGCTGCTGTATACCATTAAAAGCCACAATCGTAATGGCTGCTAAGATAGCAATAACAACGATCACAATTAGGAGCTCCACGATCGTAAAGCCACCCTTGCCGCGCTTCCTAGTGGCTAGCATGCCTGCATGCTCCACCAGCCGATACCCGCATTTGCAGCGCCGCGGTGGCAAGGAGTCCGTGCTTCATATGAAATGCGAATTCCGTAAGCACCACTCGCCGCAGATCCGCGCACATACTGGTAATTGGTCAGGCTTGGATTCGGGTCATTCGGAATTGATGCGATATACGTCGGAACTAACGCCGTTGATAGCATCGAAAGATTATATCCAATATTATCCGTCCCTACAGATGGAAAAGATCCATTATCGGCTCGGTACAACTCAAGTGCCTTTTGAATAGCTGCGATGTCAGAGGTTCGGGTCGAATCACGCGCCCGCTGCTGAATGCCGTTAAAGGCAACAATTGTAATAGCCGCTAAGATAGCGATGACGACAATGACGATCAGCAACTCTACGATCGTAAAGCCGTCGTGACGGCTATGTCGCGTCTTAGCCATTCGTCCATGCCCTCCATGAGCCACCATAACCCGAGCCACCTGATATAACGATTGACCCTGACAGCGTTGTTTCACACATAGGGCCATAATTGTTTGTACCCGTCCAGGCTGTTGCACCAGTATACTCACGTACACCACCCCCACTCGTGATATACAATTTTTTTCCTGAGGTCGATAAGGCAGCAATTGTAAACTGCTGACCATCTGCTGATGTACACGGCACTAGATTAAAAGGCGATGTTGCATCCTGTAGGTATGCTGATTTATTAATATTCACCATTAATGAGTCGAGATCGGTAGTCGTCATAGGATACATACCCTTATCCGCATAAAAGAATCCAAA
>CBIHLX010000034.1:0-8838 GCA_966210935.1 uncultured bacterium
CAAGTAGTCGACATTAGGCTACGTAATGAAAACAGCCTGTCGCAAAACAGGCTGTTTCAATTTGATGACTAGCTAGGCAGTAGCGTTGATGCCATCGGTATTCTCGGCAAGTTCACCAAGAAGGATATCAATTTCATCTTTTTTGATCTCATCTAGCTCAGGGACGTTGTCGATCAGCCACTGCTGAACAGTTTGCGGATCGCCGTTCTCCTGGATGTCAGCGAGAGCTGCGAGCTGCTCGTCGTTGAGGCTGTCGATGATTTCTAGTCCAACTCGCTCCTGAAGAGTAGTGTTAAGGTGGTCAAGCAGTGCCGCTTCGTCTTCAGGCTTTACGGCAATGCCGACACTCTCTAGGGTCTCTTTGGTTATGTGCTGATCCATGTTGATATCTTTCTGTGTTAAATGCTACGTTGATTATAACTTATTCTGCTCATTGTGAGCCTGAGTAGTGGCGGCGTAGGCCTCTAGGGCGGCGCTACCGGCGGCACGGGCTGTATTGATGCGGTTAGTCGTTTCACCGATCACGCGCTGGCCTTCGTTGCGGGCGGTATCAATAACTTCTTGACCCTTCTCGATAGCGGCAGCAGCAAGATTTTCACCATTGGCCTTTACGACTTGTATAAATTCGAGGGCATCTTGCTTGCGTGCTGCCCATTTAGCGCGACGAGCGGTACGACGATTGCGGGCTGCTTCGGCGAGTTCCTTGAGTCGCATATGCAGAACGTCTTTAGTGGCGACAATATGGTCCTTGGCTTCATCGATGGCGTTCATGCCGTAGAGTACGCCTGTCTCGGCTGCGCTTTTCACCGTATCGACGGCTTCCATGCCATATAGAATGCCGGTTTCGGTAGCATCCTTTACCTTGTCGGTCGCTTCTAGGGCTTTGTCCTTCAGGGCTTCACCGGTGCTTTTAGCACTCTTTGCGATACGTTCACCAGCCAGGTAGCTAAGGCCGACTGCAACTTCACCGGTTGTACGAGCGGCATTCAGTGCGGCTGCACCGGTGGTGCGGGCGAATGTCGAGGCGTTGTCGATAAATTCCGCACGGTCTTCGCGGCGGTGCTCACGGTCGAGAAGCTTCTGGCCAATGCCTTGGTACGTTTCATTATCTGAATCGGCTAGCTTGGCGACGTGGTCGGTGTAGTCAAGGTTATCAGCAGAGCGATACTCTTTAAGAGCTGCGGCGTGAGCCTTATTGATGGCGCGTTGCTCCAGGAAGCTTGCGACGCGGCGCAAGAGGCCAGCTGATCGAGAGGTTTCACGAGTGTCGAGTGTATTCTCCGGGGTATCGATCGGGCGGTCACTGCTATCAAGAGTAGGCGCTTCACCGTTAACGATGATGTGCAACTCCTCTGTGGTCGGGGTAGCGACGTCAATTTTGTTTGGAGCTGAAGCGGAACGGGGGAGTGTTTCACTCATGGTGGTATTTCCTTGTTTGTTTTTTTGGATTTATGTGTTTAAGATTAGCATAAGAACTATAATTTGTCAATAATATCTCTATAATAAATAGTTACAGACAACAAAAAACACCCAGTCGGGTGCTATATATTCGAGGGTAGTGCTCCCGGAGGAGCGTGAAAGGGAACTCGGAGTTCCACGGTCACGCTCCTCGCGGGATACACACTGCTACTTGACCAGGTTGAGGATGTCCTCGGCGGCCTTGGTGGCCGTTTTGAAGTCTGCCTCGTCAATCTGGTGCCCGTTGGGCTTGCCGTTGAAGAAGCCGACCTTGGCTTTGCTCTTGTCGAGCGCCGCCTTGATCTTGTCAGCCTCGGTCTTGACCTTTGCCTTGTCGACCGTGCCTGCAGGGGCGCCAGCTGCCTTGAGCTTGGCCGCGAGAGAGCCCGACTTGGAGTCGTCTCGCTCGTCGGCCAGTTCCTTCTTGGCGTTGTTGGCGTCTGCAGTGAGGTTGGTAACCTCGCCTTGGAGCGTCTTGACCTCGCTGGGGGTTCCGTCGGATTCGACCCTGATGTGGCCCGGATCTTTGGGTTCAGCGAGAACGCGCTTGATGGCCTGCTTCTGGCCGGTCGAGAGTACGGGGGAGTTGACCAGGGTGGTCAGCGCCTCGCGCTCAGGATCGACACTGGAGCCGCCAAGTGCCTTGGCTGCCGAACCATCGCTGGCCTTGGCCTGGGAGTAAGTACCCCCGGCGAAGGCCTTGGTGGCATCGGTGTTGTTGACGACAGCGAGAAGGTTGTTCATGAGATCAGTGCGCTCGGTTGTCGAAAGACTCTTGATGCGGTCTTCGAGTTCCAGGGCAAAGAGGTCGGTGGTCTTCTCGAACTCGTGGTCAGCTACGGCACGGGCTGCGGTTGAACTAAACATGGGTTTCTCCTTGAGAGTGTTGTATGGGAAGGGATTGTAAAACGGACTATATTCAGTTGTTTGTGGATCGGATCCCACACAGTATGTCTCTCCGGAGTAGGCATACGGTATGGATCAGGGGAATCTCACGCGAGAGGCGCCTGATCCATACCGTAGTAGTAGCAGAGTGTGAAAGTTCGTATCATGCTTATGCGGCGTGATACTGCGAGCATTATATACCAGTATTTGTATTTTTGTCAAGTATCTTTTGTGAGTGTTGCAAAGACGCTCACTATATTGACTTATATGGATTATTATGGTACTATCCAAAACATAAGGAATTTGTTCACCATATGACTACATCTACACCTGAAACCGAAACACCTATGCCTCCTCAGTCGGAGCTGTCTGACAGTGAGCGCTCAGTAATGTCTATTGATGCAGCCGAACAGTGGCGTGATGCTCAAAAGGATGAGCTGAACGACCTCCGTAGTCAGGGAGATGTATTTGGAGGTGACTATATCGATACCTTCAACGCGAACATCGACGATCGTCTCGACGCCTATTTGCAAGCTAAGGGTCTAGAGCCAGGTAGTGCTCATTATAATGAAGCGCGTCAGTCGCTTCGCGACGCTTCGATTGATCGCGTCAGTGACGACGAGTGGTATGCGCGACCTTCTTCACGAGGGGACATGGTGGATCTAGAGAATGATCATTCTGGTCGTGATGTATTTGCGCGTCGAGTAGATGAATATATTGCTACGCATTCGACAGCAGCTACGGCGGAGCGCGAGGATGAATCGACGCTTGCTGAATGGCGCGGTGAGCTTGCTAGTCTACGTGATGAACTTGCGACACTGATGGCAAAACGCCATGGGCGTATTGCTGGTAAGGGTGGTGAAGAGTACGAGGCTGCGCGCGCCCGTTATAATGACCAGCTGATTGCGCTTGGAAAACTTGAGAAAGAGGCATATCTTAACGACCCGACAAAGAGTGACGAAGATAAAAGGCTTGAAGTTACTAAGTATCTTTTTGATGAACAAGCTAAGCTCCACCAGGCTACTACCGAAAGACTAGCGAATACGCCAACCGGTAAGTTTATTGGCTGGATGACTAAAGGTAAGGTGGCGACGCGTATTGCGAAGGGCCTTGCTCTTGGTGTGGGTGTCGGTATTGCCGGCGCCGCAGTTGGCGCTGTAGCCGGTGTTGCTGGTGCAGCGGCGATTGGTGCCGGTGTGGTAACGGCCGCGACGACTGCCACACGGTATGCGCGTGGTTTTGCGATGCATTTCGGTAAAGAAGGGCGCAGCATGCGGACAGCGGATGCTGATCAACTGGCCGGTGCTGCTCAGGCTGCCGAGGGTGATTCCGGTGAATTCATTGAAAAGATTAATGCCTATAAAGAGGATATTACTGAGCAGGAATTGAAGCGCGGCCAACGTAAGACGCGTATGGCTGTTGGTGCTGGTGTGCTTTCAATTGTTGCGGGTGCTGGTCTGGCTACGGCGGCTCACGCTGCTATCGACAGCGGGTTCTTTAATGGCGACGGCAACCGCTTTATTGGTGGCGGCGCGGAGACGGATGGTGGTGGGCGCCCTGTTGCTCCTGAGGCAAATACGCAAACTCCGGAAGACGCACGCGCTCAAGCCGAGGCGGACAAGGCGGCCGCTGAAGCAGAAGCGCGTAAGAATGCTATTCCTGGTAGCGACACTCCTGCAGTGGCGGACGCAATTCACGATGCTCTTGGTGGTGGTCCGAGCGGCGATGCTGCCGGTGCATTTGCCGGTGAATTTGGCGCCACGACCTTGACGCCTGGTGGACTCGAAGGCTTTAGCAGCTGGATGGAAGGGCATACGGTGAAGTCGGGTGACTCTATTTGGAGCCTGAGTGAACAGTACCTGCATAGCCAGGGTGTGACGAATCCTAGTGTCTATCAAATTGACGCTGCTAAGGATGCGATGCTTGCGAAACTGCAGGCGCATGGCCTGGCGGATGCGAATGGTTGGCTCCAGGCTGGCCAGCGCATTAGCCTGAAGTAGGTGATATAATCAAAGCAAGATAATGATAAGGGGCAGCGGTAGAATATGTTTCAGCTAGACGATAAATTTTTACAGGATCTTGGCCTTGATCGGCTGCCGGAAGAGCAGAAGCAGGCGTTTTTGCAGCATATTTATGAAGAGCTTGAACTACGTGTTGGCACCAAGCTGTCGGACGGCTTGAGTGATGCTCAGCTTGATGAGTTTGAGGGTATTATTGACCGTAAGGAAGAAGCGATCAGTGCATGGCTGGCGCAGCACATGCCTAGCTATCAGACTGACGAAGTATTCAGACGTCTGCAGCAGTCAACGGGTCTCGAGGTAAACGATCCGCGCCTAAAGGCGGAGTTTGCGGCAACGAAATGGCTCGAGGTGAATCGTCCTGACTATCGGAATGTCGTTGCCGAGGTCCTTGAGGAGCTTAAGCAAGAGATTATCAAGAACCGCGACGCAATTTTAGGTTAAGTGGCCGCGTAAATACGCATCGGCGCTCATGCGGCGGCCGTGCGGGCTTACGAGCTCATCAATCACAAGAAATGCACCGTCTTTGAACTGAATATCAAGCGGTGTGTTTTTTGTTGGCGCAACGTGAGCCTTAGTGATAATGAGACTGGTATCGCCATGGGTGATACGGGCTTTTGGATAGTTAAGGTAGGCACGGACGCGGCGCGCGGCTTCGTCGGCGGTAAATTTTTCAGGGATCAGTAAACCATCTGCCTTAAGTAGGAGCGGGCAGTAGCTTACCTGGTTTTCATCTTGAGGGGTTGGGATAAGTGATCCATCGAGAATGGCCGGGAGTGTTTCGAGGAGAAGATCGGTACCGATGACCGCTAGGGCGTGATAAAGCTCGGCCTGGGTTTCGCTACCTGTTAGCTGGTGGTTTTTGACAGCGTAGACAGGTCCGGCGTCCATAGCGCGCGATAATTGCATGATGGATACACCGGTTGAGGGATCGGCGTTTAAGATGGCCGACTCGATTGGTGACGGGCCACGGTACTTTGGGAGCAGGGATGGATGAACGTTGATGATACCTGGCGTGAAAAGGTTGATGAGCGTCTGCGGAACGATCTTGCCATAGCTGACCAGGACGCCAGTAACGGGCTGAAGGGCGCGAATGTCTTCAGCGATATCGGTGAGATCCGTGGGCTGCCAGACGGGGATGTTGTGACGCTGAGCAAGAACCTTGACGCTTGGCGCAGTCAGGTGTTGGCCGCGGCCACGTTTGCTGTCTGGTTTGGTGATAACTGCGGCGATATCATAGCCGGCTTCAATAAGGCCGGTAAGGGCGGTGAGGCTAAAATCCTCAGTCCCAAAGAATACTATTTTCGCGGATGTCGGTGTCATAGTTGAGGGGTTGTAGCTCGCCTTTCTCGTCGAGTCGGTAAAATGCATTGTGTTGGTCGCGGATGTGATCGATAAAGACGACGCCGTTGGTGTGGTCGATTTCGTGCTGGATAACTCGAGCGAGGAAGCCCTCGGCCTTAAAGCGGACTTCGTTACCTTCGAGGTCGAGCGCTTTGACACGAATTTTTGAGTAACGAGGGACTTTGCCATATACTTTGCTGACACTAAGACAGCCTTCGTAGTCGGCGACTAGCTCACCTTCGTACTTTACGATTTCCGGATTAACGAGCGGTGTAAAATCGCGAGACTTCTTGTCTTCAAAGTCGCTGCGGATAATGACGACACGGTCGAGGCGATCTACTTGAACAGCCGCAAGAGCGGCGCTGATTTCGTGTGGGCGAGAATCTTCCCAGTCGAGTGAGGCTTGGACCATATCATCAACAAGCTTAACGACATCGTCGGTAATCACGTGTACACGATCTGATCGCTGACGCAGATGGGGGTTGGGTAGAGTGATAATATCTTCTTTTTTCATTTCCTTAAGTATAGCAGATCCCTAGAGGAGACTCATAGGATCGAGCTCATACTGCCAGTGAGTGGGTGGCAGGTGTTTAAGTGCTTCTTGGAGATGCTGGCGGTGGGGTGACTTTAGGACGAGCTGCCAGCGGTAGGTATCGCGTTGACGCTCATAGAAAGCAGGAGTAGGGCCAAGTAGTTGAACGTCATTAGGTAGGTGGGCTCGAAGTGTACGAGCGAGCTGCTGGGCATTACGGATAGCAGCGGCTTCGGTTTTATACACGCAGGTCAGTTTGAGGAGATAGCTAAAAGGCGGGAAAAGACCACGCTGGCGTTCTACGAGCGCTGACTCATAAAAGTGTTCATAATTTTGCGCAAGGCCGTCGACAACGGCAACGTGGGTTGGTTGGTAGCTTTGCACTACTACTGTTGTCGCATGATGCGAGCGGCCGACGCGCCCCACTACCTGGGCGAGGAGCTGGAAGGTTCGTTCGCTGGCGCCAAAATCCGGCAAGCTGAGGCCGGCGTCCGCCTGAATGACGCCAACGGTGCGCAGGTGGGGGAGGTCGAGGCCTTTGGCGATAACCTGGGTGCCGACAATGAGATCGATGCTGCCGTCATAGAGCTGAGCATAGAGTTGTTCGACTGTTTCATCACTGGCGCTGTCGCCATCGAAGCGCACAATTGTTTTGTCTGGAAAAATTTTGCGCAGCTCAGACTCAATCAGTTTTGTGCCGATGCCTTTATGGACGATATCGACTGCGTGGCACGTCGGACAACTTGTCGGTACGTTTTCATGGTAGCCACAAATATGACAGCGAAGGTGGTGCTTGTCCGCATGAAGTGTGAGCGGAACAAAACATCGGGGGCAGCCGGCCTGCCAGCCGCAGTTCTCGCACAGAGTGGTGCTAGCGCTCCCGCGGCGGTTATGGAAAATGAGCGCCTGCTTGCCTGTAGCAAATGTTTGCTCAAGCTCCGTCAGTAAGGTGTCGGAAAGAAAGCGATGGCGTTTGAAATGAGTGCGCTTTGTCATGTCGACAAGATTGATAGTTGGTGCAACGGTATTTGACTGTGCGCGAGTGTTCATAGCGATAATTGGGCGAGCGGCGTGCTTTGCAAGGTAATAGTCGGCAATAAGCGGCGTTGCGCTACCAAGGACAAGCTTGGCATTGCTGCGGGAGGCGAGGATGCTAGCGACGCGCAGGGCGGAGTAGCGAGGAGACTGCTCCTGTTTGAAACTTGGTTCATGAGCTTCATCAATGACAATGAGGCCGACGTTATGAAGTGGCAGGAAAAGGGCGGAGCGTGGCCCAATTGCAACACTAGGTGTCGTGGCTGTTAAGGCGCTCCGCCAAGCATGGTGTCGTTCAGCCTCCGTTTGGCGAGAGTGGGTGAGGACGATATTCTCAAAGTGTCCAGAAAACTCATCGACTAGCTGTGAGGTGAGGGCAATTTCTGGGACGAGTACAACTACTGACTGGCCGCGCTCTAGGGTACGGCGGGCAAGCTCAATATAGACGCGGGTCTTGCCGGAGCCTGTGACACCGTGCAAGAGGGCAGTGCCTGGTGACATTTCTTCGACTGTTTTAATCGCACGAGCCTGATCTTCTGTGAACACATAATTTGTTCGTTCTCGTGTTGATAACAGATGTGAAGTCTTGATAGGGCGACGCTTTTTTGTGACACCCGTCGGTAGGATAGTCTGGATGCTGGCAGATAGATGCGTGCCGTAGTAGTCGCTCATCCAGTTTGCTGTTTCTAGTAGTTCCGGCGGCAATGCTACGTCTTCGATAGTCTGTGCGATTTGCTTGGTGACATAGGCGGGCTTATTAACTTCGCGCATGACCACGCCGGGGCTCGTGGTTTTACCAATTTCAATAGCGACAATTTGGCCTCTTGTTAACGGCAACTCGGAGCTATAGGTAAGAACCGTACTGTCTTGGCGTACGATACGATTGGGCGCCACCTCGTAGTAGTGCATACGTCTTAGTATACTGTCTACGCAGTGATCTGGTGGTAAAATTTATTGCTCGCCATGCCGACCTGATGCTGCTAAACTGATGACATGTATTTTGAAAGTCGTGGTCATGCCGGTGTTTTGCTGGCAGATAAGCTGGCAGAGCGATATCGATATGACGACTGTGTCGTGATTGCGCTCAGTGATGGCGCAGTGCTTGTAGGGGAGCAGATTGCCGCCACGCTTCACTGTATGCTCACGATGCTGCTTGTTGAGGATATTTCGGTACCTGGCGAGGGAATGAGCTTTGGGGGTGTCTCACAAAATGGGGGCTTTACCTACAACGGTATGTTTAGCGCTGGAGAGATCGAGGAATATACAAGCGAGTTTCACGGCTACCTCGAGGAGCAGAAGCGCGAGGCGTTTCAGCGTATAAACCGTCTACTTGGTGACGGTGGTTTGATTGAGGATCACATGATCCGCGATAGGGTTGTTATATTAGTTGCAGACGGCCTCGATAACGGTGCTTCAATAGACGTAGCTCTCGACTTTTTGAAGCCACTGCGTATTAAGCGGCTAGTGATTGCGACGCCCGTTGCCTCCATTCCGGCTGTCGACAAGTTGCATATGGCGGCAGATGAGCTGCATGTTCTCGATGTGAAAGAAAACTTCATGGGAATT
>CBIHLX010000035.1:0-8302 GCA_966210935.1 uncultured bacterium
AGCTGATACAATAGGTTCTTGTGTGAGTGCGAAATGCCAGAATTCTTCGCTGCAAAAATGCAGCAAAGAAGTAGGCAATTGCGCACAAAGACCTGCCTCAACTGTCGCACGGATACAGCCAAACAACCCCTTTTATACATAATATTAACTAATAGAATCGGTCGACGACGTATCCTTTTCTCGTGAGAGAAGAAAGACACATTACGGTAGACGCCTTGTAGTAATACTTTGGCAGGAGAACAATCATTAGTACCACGGAAGCTGCACTGGGCTTTGCCCTAGCAACCGACGCAACACTAAAACAAAAGTCCCCCCTGACAAAATTCAAGCCCCATCTAAGGGCATTCAGGTTACAAAAACCACTCCACACATTGACATACACCGGTATATTCGCGCTCATCATAACGATGGTAGCGGCAGCCCACCAGTATCAGGCGGCAAATCAAGATGCAACTGGTACGAATAGGGCAGCCACCAACGCTATACTCGCTGAGCCCGCACATGTCGATGAAGCAACGGCACTTCGCGTAGCAAGTGATCTGGCCGTTGCGGCCGACCTAGGTGTCGCCAAAAATATTGCTAACTTACTCACATCGGTTGACCTGCGGACGCAGATGACCCAGGCTAATGAGGCCTCTGTCAAGAAGCCCGTCCTGGTACGCGCTGCTCCAAACAACCGTGAAGTAACGCAATATACAACAAAAGAAGGTGACACCGTGGAGAGTGTTGCCAAAGCCCATAGTATTAACGCAGAGACAATTAAATGGGCCAATAACTTAACAGCAGATTCAGTAGAAGCGGGTATGAGCCTCGCTATCCTACCTCTCGATGGCGTCCTACACACCGTCAAGGATGGTGACACTATTGAATCGATCAGCGAAAAGTATGCAGCCACATCTGAACGCATCGTCTCATATAACGACCTTGAGCTCAGTAAGATAACCAATGGTCAGCAGCTGATTATTCCAGAAGGCACCTTACCAGAAGAAGAACGTCCAGGCTATGTTGCTCCCGCACCTGTAGCAACGCCTACGCCAGCCGCACCTATTGCAGCCCCGGCAATGACGACTCCATCCGTCGATACCTCAGCAGGCAATATGTATGCCTTTGGTAACTGTACGTCATATGCTTATGAGCGCCGCATGCAGCTCGGTCGTCCAATCGGCAGCTTCTGGGGCAATGCAGCGACTTGGAATACCTTTGCCATGCAGCAAGGTTTCACAGTCAATAAAACTCCAGCAGCGGGCGCTGTCTTCCAGATGCCAGCCTTTGTAGACGCATACACAAGTGCATACGGTCACGTTGGTATTGTTGAGTCGGTTAATGCCGACGGCAGTGTCAATGTTTCAGAGATGAACTACGCCGGCGGTTTCAATATGGTAACATACCGTACGATCCCAGCTGGACAGGCTGCTCTCTACAACTATATTCACTAAAATATAGTAGCTAGGTAGTCCACCACAACGAAGCACTCCACACTATGTGGGGTGCTTCTACTAGGCGGCGACTTGGCACAAGAGGGGTTATTTGGTATAATTTTTCGAGGTATGCCGCGATAGCTCAGCTGGTAGAGCACTTCCATGGTAAGGAAGGGGTCTCGGGTTCAAGTCCCGATCGTGGCTCCATTTTTAGTGTCCACCTCTAGTCATTATCTGATTTTTATGCTAGAATAAGTAAGATTGCAATAACAAACTAAGCGAGTACAACATGGCAAAGAAGAATACAAAGCGCAAATTGATTGGTCTGGTGAGTGATCTCTCAGGTCACCGTACCTACTACACTTCAAAGAACACTCAGAATACGACTGAAAAAATTGTTCTCAAGAAGTACGACCCAGTCGCTCGTAAGCACGCTACTTACACCGAGACTAAGAAGAGCCTTGGCCGTAACGAAATCAAGCCACGCAAGAGCTAATCTTACAGAAAAACACTCCCTGGCGGAGTGTTTTTGCTATACTAAGCTACATGCAAAAACGCACTAATACCCATACTAAACTCAAGCAAGATGCTCGACATTGGGGTACGACAATCTTTATGGGAATCTGTGCACTTCTTAGTTGGTATGGTATCTACCTCGTATGGCAGATACTTGGAGGGAATATCTATATCACCGTCACAGTGACGCTATTTTTATGCCTCTTTGCAGTAATGTTCACAATTGGCGCAATCGATGGCCGCAAGAAGCGCTATCATGAAATCTTTGACGATCTTCTGCACATGTTCCCGCTGTGGCCATAGATACTATACGGCCCGCCTGGAAACTTTAGCGTCGATAGTTTGCGCCAGCCACACCCCGTAGCGCAGCATCGACTGCAGGACTGCTTCGGTTGGAATGCTATTTTCTGCATAGAGATACACCACACCATCACTGACTTCAACTGCAAGTTCATGGAAGTGATCGACAATAGCCTTGCAAAGACCAGGATCAAATAATTCTGTGACCGCAACTTGATCAACGATACGGCCGTAAAGAGTATAGAACTGCAAAAACTTTTGGTCGTATCCTTCCGATACGCCAGTAGGGATACGTGTCATGTACGAAAACTTGGTTAAAAACTGCAAGTAGAATGCTTGGGTATGTGACTGCTTTCCTAAAAATACATGCGGAAGGTCGGTTTGCGTCTTAAGGTCAACAGCCATCACCAACCATTGCTGTTGCTCACTTTTGCCCTTTGGCATCTTAATACTGCCGCTACGTTCAACAAAGGCCACATCGTAGTCATCATAAGTGCCAATTGTATAATGCGTGTCGCGGTAGTGCGGTGACGTCGTTAAGCCACGTACAATACGATGATCGTCATCGGTATGGTCGACAGCCCCGAAGTAAACCATGCCAATTTTTTCGGCAAACCGCATCACGGTACGACGATGTTTATGAGTAGCAAAGATGCGACGGCCTGCAAGGCGTGCAAATCCCGCTAAACTCATGTATGTTTCTCCGTAATGGTATCGAGGAGTGTCGCGACATACTCTGCATGACTCCAGGTAAGAGGCGCTACCGACAGGGAGGCGCCATTATCGGGGTTGATCTGCTCTGCCATAACACCCGTTGGAGCAACCGCATGCGCAGTGACCCATGAAAGAATCTTTTCGGCGTCTTCATGCTTGCCAACTTCTGCATAATACTGAGCCATCCATAGTGTCGTAATATTCCACCAGTTACCTGGAGTCTCAAAGTTCACTCGATAGTAATTGTCATTTTCATATCGTGGCAGTCCATTAACGCCAGGCTGGAAATTAAATGTCCGCTCCATTGTCGCTACAGCGGCCGTTAGTTCAGGACTACCTACAGGGAACAGTCCAAACATAAATGCGCCAAAGATACTAGAAAGGTCAATTGTGTCATCGTATATAATGCCATGTTCATTAGCTAGAACACCTTTATAGAAAGCCTGTCGCTCTTTGTTGTAGAGATGCTTATGAGCCGCACCTAAAATATCCTCGGCAGCATTGCGCCACTGCACCGCATGATCAGAGTCGTCGGCGGCATCAGCAAGATCTGCCGCAGCGAGTAGTGCCGCGTAAACTACTGACGTAGTGTAGGTTGTGGTTTCAAACACCTCTTCCCATAGGTCGTAACTCGGTTTCGGCAGCCCGGTTGCGTCATCAATGTAACTTGCTAGGAAATTAGCCATCGGCACGACCATTTGCTGGTAGAACTCAGCCAGCAGGCGAGGTGTGCTATGCATATGATAGTACTGTGCAAATACAAAGAGCACGAGAGCTGTTTCATCCTCTTGGATTGGGGGAGCAACCGTACCGTCGTGCTGTACGTACGGGTGCCAGCTACTTCCAAGCGCACCGTCGGCGCGGTATTTATGCATCAAGTAGCCACTCGGATGCAGGCCACGTCGACAAAACTCAAAGAAACGATGTGGCTCATCTCGGTAGCCCAGCCGGACAAGCGGCCAGAGGACATAGGCGCCGTCACGAGGCCAGCAATAGGCGTAGGCGTCACGAGAATAGTTCAGCATAGTCGTATCAGTACTGGCGATCACTGCACCGCGCTTATCGGTCTGCGACTTGATGGTCATAAGACTTCTGAGGAAGTTAACTTGGTGCCCTGGGTGGAGCTTGGCCGCAACCGGTTCTGCCGGATTCAGCCAGTTACGCCACCAGCTAGCGGTGCTATGCAGGCGCTTAAGGACGCCGTCTTCAAGAATTTGTTTATGAATATAGAGCGCCTCACGCGTAGATGTGCCGGCAGCAATCCAGTAGTGAACGCGCTGTGAGCTCAGTGCTGGAATATTTAGTTTAAAACGCAGCACCGAATCAACCCGGCCATGCTCAACATTACAGAAGCTCAGCTCACCGTCATCAGCATCACGATACGATCCTTCATGATTTTCGATACCAAATAGGCCCACGGTGTATTGATCAAATACGCCACTATCAGTACGGCCCGAAATAACAAATGCGCGACGACCACGATAGTGAAGAATAGCATCGCTATCCGGTAAGTACTGCGCGGTATCAGTATTGCTCCGGCCATCACCAATAGCAAACGCCTGATGTAAAAAGAGGCGAATCTCACGCGCTTGATCACTTAGGTTGACGACATGGATATTGCGCATAAAGCCGCTGATAGTACTGTCGACGACATCGTCAAATTCAATCAAGACGCCGAGTGACTCGTTCTTGGCAATTGTATGTCCAATCAGCGCACGGTGCGGATAGCGAAAAGTGAAGCTCCAGCTGCCATCATCAAGCCAGCTGATCTGGCCATTTATCCAAACACCTACACGGTGCCTCAGGTCAGGGCCGGCCGCGTGGTTTTCAAGCCCAACATACGGAAAGTAAAAGTCATGCACGAGACCGTAGTTGTTGATGCCAACGTGCAACTCGCCATTAGATAAAACGATCGGCCTAGCCATGGAGGCCTCCGTGACGATGATATTCCATCAGACGATAGCGAACATCGCGCAGGGCATTCATAAAGTATAGAAAAGCGTCATACGGGGAGTCGTATGGACTAAAGTAGGCATGAACGTCGCCATCGGTGAACCACTTGGTGCACATATAGTAGACATGGTCAGATGTTTGAAGCTTGCGCCAATCAGCAATTAACTCAGCGTCGCCAGACCGTAACACTGCATCTTCAATTGCATACAGATGACGGAGTGCTTCGTGCTGCATGTTATTGCCTAGCCATGCCGTCAGGTCGCGCTCGCTATCCGCCCAGGTAACAGTGTGCGGCATACTGATCTCGCCCTTAGCTTCGTGCGTATTAATGGCCTCGGAGGCAGTGTAAAAGGTATTGTTTGGATCTTTAAGCCAAGTACCGACAAACTCTTCAAAGAAATCGAAGATCCCCGTGTCAGCCCACTGATGCTCTCCAAAGGTTTCATAATCCATAAAGAGATTGACCGATGAGCCATCTGCGAGTGCTTGATCCATCCATTCATTGTACGTATTTGCTTTGAGCGGCCATGACTCCCAGGCGCGGTTACCAAAACGAAACGCTAGGTCATCACTCAGACGGTAATTCTTAAGTAGCAGTTTAATGTTCTGCGTACCTACTGGACGATAGACATAATTCGGGCTGCGCCATTGCAGAACCGGATCCCACCCTTCTGCCAAGATCCCCTTAAAGCCGTATTCGTCAGCCCACTGAGCTAATTCGTCATTGTATGCCAGCTCGGTATTGCGAAAGACTGAGGTCTCGACACCAAAGAGCTCACGAACTTTATCGCGGTGCATCTCAACCTGGCGCTCAAACTCATCGCGGCTATAGAAGAAGGCAAGACTGTGGTAGTACGTCTCGGATACAATTTCAACTTGACCAGTGGCGACCAGTCGACGGAAACTCTCAATTACATCTGGCGCCCACTTTTCGGCCTGTTCGAGGAAGGTGCCGGTAATGCTCAGCGACACCTTGAAATCAGGGTGACGATGAAGCAACTTCTCGAGCAAAGCGTTCATTGGTCGATATGACTTATCGGCTACTTTGCGAAGTACGCGCTCATTATTGCGATCAGTCTGCTGATCTTGCTCGTCGTAATAATCATGAGTAGTGGCAGTATCAAAAATACTATACTTACGAATACGCCAAGGTTGGTGTACGTGAAGATAAAGGGTTATTCCACGCTTGCTCACACCAAGGCTCCTTGTTTCATGCGGCCATACATAGTCATACACTGCTTGGCGACATCACGCCATGAGATACGGGTATACTCGTATTTAATATTTTGCTTGAGCTCTGTCGCAAGTGCAGGGGACGTAGCGATACCAACCAGCTGATCGGCCAGTGCATCGATGTCCCAGAAATCGTAGCGGAAGATACTGTGGAGCACCTCGCCGACGCCGGATTGCTTACTAATAATCAGCGCAGCGTCATGGTGAGCCGCTTCAAGTGCAGTCAGGCCAAACGGCTCACTTACTGAGCTCATAACAAACACATCCGCTATACTATACGCATCGCGCCACTGCTTACCGCGCACAAAGCCCGTAAAGAAGACTTTATCAGAGATACCCAGTTCAGCACTTAGGGCAATCAGCTCATCGCGCTGCTCGCCGTCACCCGCAAGCAGGAAAACAAGCTTGTCGTGCTTCTGTGAGGCTCGCGCCGCTGCGCGAATAAAATGCGTCAGCCCCTTTTGGATCGTAAAGCGAGTTACTGTGGCAACCACGGTAAAACCCTCGTTCTTAAGTGATTCGAGGTAGCGGTAGGTTCGGCGGTCATATTCATATTCATCGCTAAATGTCGTTACATCGATAGCATTATGAACAACCTCTACTTTGTCGGCGGAGATCCCGTAACGCTGCACGATAATACTCTTCGTGATATTACTGACAGCAATAATCCGATCAGCCATCATCAAGCCTTGATATTCAATTTCATGGACAATCGGGTTGCCAAACTTTTCGCCTGAACGATCAAACTCTGTTGCGTGCACATGCACAATCAATGGCGCATCGGTCAGCTGCTTGGCGCGTATACCTGCCTCCATTGTCAGCCAGTCGTGGGCATGGATCGCATCGGGCTGATTATCGGCAACGAGCTCTTCAATATACTGGACATATCGCTTCTGTACGCCGCGGATATCACGCACATCGTCAGCTTTGATGTCGTCTAACTGCCTGGTAGTTGCATACTTACTGTCATAGGCACCAAGCAGGCCGTATCGATCGAGTGGCTGTAGCGGCAAGGCCGCGTGAACTTTCATAAACTCAGTTTCAGGATGATGTGCAGAGTAGGGGACAACGAAATCAATCTGGGCGCCCTCAAGAGCAAGTGCCTTTGACATGTGATAACATGCCACACCAAGTCCTCCGCTATTGTGCGGCGGGAGCTCCCACCCGAGCATTAGTATGTTCATACCCATTTTGCGGAGTTTGTCCGCTTGCTCCTTTTCGTTTGTCTGCTTGCCACCATTATAGTTTGGCGCTTATGGTTTGACAACAGTTTTTAAGGGGAAATTATGGATATGCCGTGTTTTTTACATTGACCGTGTTTACCTCTGTAAATATTAAGCACAAGATTGTTATACTTGAGGCATGAACAGCCCCTTTAACCCTGACAGCGCCTTCCACGACATCCAGTCATTCTTTATGCAACCAAACGCGTTTCGTTCCGTCTTAATCCTCATCGTCGCAATTGTCGTCGCCTACATTGCCAGCAAGTACCTTGCAAAAGCAATCATTTACGTTGCGCAGCGTGTTGCCGTTCATACAGACAATGTTTCCAACGAAGAAACTTTGGTTAAGCTAAGGCAAGTCGAGACCTACCTGAGTATTGCTGTTGCTGCAGTGCGGGCGCTTGTCGTGGCTGTCGTAGCCTATACGACCTGGCGATTCTTGAGCCCTGTCGCTAGTAGCGGAGCAGCGGCAATCGGTGCCAGCGCCTTCTTTATTGTTTTTGCCGGTGCCACCCTTGGCCTCTTACTGCGTGACATCACCGTTGGCGCAACTATGATCCTCGAGCACTGGTTTCATGTTGGGGATTTCATTAAGGTTGAGCCTTTTATCGATGTCAGTGGTGTGGTCGAACAATTCACGCTTCGATCAACCAAGCTTCGCAGCCTCAGCGGGGAAGTCATCTGGGTTCACAACCAGCAGGTTCAGGCCGTTCACGTTACACCACGTGGTGTTCACACACTCGCCGTTGATGTCTTTGTGCGCGACCTTGAAATCGGTAAAAAGACGGTTAAGCGCCTTATCGGCACCATGCCGACCGGCCCAATGATGCTTGCACGTCCACTACATATCACAAATAGCGAGCAGTGGGGCGACGATCTCTGGCGCATTACTATCATGGGTGAAACAGCACCAGGTCGTGAGTGGCTGATTGAGAAGTTCTTCGT
>CBIHLX010000036.1:0-8272 GCA_966210935.1 uncultured bacterium
CTAAAGCCTGGCGAAAGCGTTAAGAAGGTCGTCCTTGTGCGCGTCAAAGCCACTCTGCCGACTACGGCACTCAATATGGCGAACATGATGTCGTATGACTGCAAGATGGCTAATACGTTCGGTAACACGCTCAGCGTTCCCGTCCAGTGCCCGCCAGAAAAAGTAGCCGAGACGGTTGTAGCTGAGCTACCGCATACTGGCGCTACTGAAAATATGATTTTTGCCGGCACAGTCCTAGCAATTGTCACTTACTTCTACGCCCGCGCACGACAAACAAAAAATGAGATCCGCCTAATTCGTCGTGATCTCCACGCAGGCACAATTTAATACCATACGAGGTGGGATATGAAACATAACGAGCAACTCTCTACTAGTCACGAACAAATTGCCAATCCAGCTGAGCTTGAAGCGAAAGCCCACGAGCAACACGAAGCAATTCGTGACCAGCTTGAACGCAAGGCTGAACAGGCCCCGGAAAGACAGCTTGAAACCGCACGAAACGAGGCACTCGAGAAGGCTGTTTCGAAAGAAAAAGAGGTACACGCCGACACACACAAAGAGCGCTCCCCCGCTGAGCGGCGACGAGGTGTTATTACGCGCAAAGAACGTGACGCCAGTTACACGGCAACCATGAAAGAAGTTCAGACACACATGTCATCGACTGAGCGTGCCTTTAGTAAGTTTATCCACCACAAAGCGGTTGAAGACGTCAGTGAAGCCCTCGGAGCAACTGTTGCTCGCCCTAATGCCATTCTTGCTGGCGCTATTATGGCCTTTGTTATTAGTCTTAGCGCTCTCCTTATCGCCAAGCACTACGGCTATCGCCTGTCTGGATTTGAAGCAATTGGCGCCTTTGTTGCCGGCTGGCTACTCGGCATTTTGTATGACTTCTTTAAAGTCATGATTACTGGTAAAAAATAGCCCTCACCCAGCACAGCTAATACGCTAGTCCAACTTGGACTAGCGTATTTTAATTGAAACAGTAGTGTCTTCGTGATTCGCGTCGTCGCCGCGTAGCTTCAACTTATCAGCCGGAGACGGCACTTCCCCACTCGGGGAGAGTGGAGTAATTGGAGGTAGCTGCGGAGTCGAAGGGGCCGTAGGCGGCACAATAGTATCTATGCTGGTGCCAAAAGCGGGTGGTACCGCCTTCTCCTGAGTTACTACAGGTGGTGCCTGCTGTGGTAATGGAGGGACAGCCGACGGTCCACTTACTGGCGGTCGGCTACCTCCGCCCATTTGCTGCCGCTTAGCGAGCCACTCGTCAAGAAACGAAGAGCTTGACCCGGTAGCCACGCTCGGGCCACTCACGCGCTGCTGCTGGGCTTTTTTAAGCGCCTCAAGCTTAGCGCGCTTCTCGGCCGCCGCAGCCCCTAGGCGATCAAAGATATCCTTTTCGACCACTGCGCGAGGCTTGCCGTACTTCGCTGCAGATAGGCGCTTCAATGCACTATTTAGCTCAGGGTTTGCCTGCCCGAGTGGAGGTACAAATGACATGCTGAAGGGGGCGGAGGGCACATTATTAATCATGACACTTGTGACAGACTGGTAATTTGGCATCTTTGTTAGATCTTCAGCATCGAAGGTTGGTGCAAACTTCTTCACCAAAATCTCGGCGTCAGTAATGCCAATGCGCCCACTAATGACCGTACCGACGTTACCAATAATCGCTTCGCGAATTTTATCCGTCAACTGTGTCATAAACTGGTTGCCGAGAATCAAGTTAAGTCGATACTTACGCGCCTCAGATAGGATCGATTCAAAGCTTTCAGTCGCAAAGTTTTGGAACTCGTCCACATAGAGCGAAAAGTCCTGACGCTGATCTTCGGGCGTATCGGCACGTCCCATCGCTGCTGCCTGGAACTTCATCACGAAGATAATACCAAGGAGCTTTGAATTCAGCTCGCCCATCTTGCCTTTGCTGAGGTTCACGAGGAGAATTTTTTTATTGTCCATAATGTCACGAAGGCTAAAACCGCTCTTTGTCTGACCGATAATATTGCGCATCGCATCATTGCTGATAAATGGACCGAATTTACTGACCACCCAACTAATCACTTCGCCAGCCTCATTGGAACGCTGCGAATTTGGAAACTCCTTTGTCCAGAAGTCGAGTACAGTCTGGTCAGTCACGTACTTCAGTTTGCTCTTCATAAACTCTTCATCAATCAGCAACTTTGGAATATCGATAAACGTACCACCATTTGGATCCGACATCAGCAGGAGTGCGCAGTTACGGAAAATATGCTCCAAGCGAGGACCGACAATACCCGTATGCCCCGGGTCGTATAGACCATATAGCATGTTGATTGCTTCCTGAACCAAGAAGTCTTTCTGGTCAGGGTGGTCATACTCAAACATATTAAGACCAATTGGGTTGGTCATATCTCCTGGATTGAAGTAAATGACGTCCTCGACCCGCTCCTTCGGCACCTTACCCAAGAGTGCTTCAACTGAGTCGCCGTGCGGATCAACAAAAGCAAAGCCACGGCCATCCATCATATCCTGAAACGCCAGGTTTTCGAGCATGACCGACTTACCCGTACCCGTTTGACCAATGATGTAAGTATGACGACGGCGGTCATTAGTACTGAGACGAATTGGCTTCTTCACACCACGGAACTCATTGTAGCCAAGCAAAAAGCCCTCATCCATCAACTGCGTCGGACCATCAACTTGCTTCGAAAGCTGACGCTGCACCTGTGAGGTTGGGATATTCTTTTGGTCTGGCAAATGGAACAATGTTGCTAATTCGACACTATTTAAGATCGTTTGCGTCAAGCTTTGTGGAAAGAATCGGAAAATATACGCCGTCACCAACTCTTCGATATTCTTACTAATCGCAAACTTGAATCCATTAAAGCTAGGTGAATCAAACAACGAAAAGGCGGCGACAATGTTCTTTAATAATGCCTGCGAGTGAGCGGCCGTGTTAGATGATACAACAACTCGAATTAACACTTCGTATCCAGGGTGACGCGTCTTCCCCTCTATAGCTTCAATTGTCGCCTGCTCTACTGAGTTAAGCTTTTTATCTTCTGGCTTTGCATCGCCAACTTCTGGTGGTCGCCACAAGGCCTCCATGAGCTCCTTAGGAGCAACCAGCCCTCCAAAGCCTGCCTTTTTCGTGCCCTTGTCTTTACTGATCTTTTCAGCCGCCGCAACAGAACCTTTTGTCCAGCCTTCGCGTGCAGGCCGTAGCAGCATCTGTATCGCCACGCCATCCTCGCGTGAAGCGGCAGACAGGGCATTAAGCAGCGCGCGTGCCGCATCGCGCTTCGACTCTTGATAGGTTGCGATTGGATAGACATAGCTCTTCTTGAGGGTGAATTCACCGCCAATCGTGCCGCTCATCTTACCAGTTTGGCTAAAAATATTATGCTCCGCCACCTCTTCAAGACGCGCCGATGGATACGCAGCGGCAATCGCCTGACGAACGACGTCCTCAAGCACTGTCGGTACGACAGTGTAATAGTAGACAAGCCCGCCGTGTGCAACCATCTCAAACGAAATATGACGCTGACCATAGACTCGGCTCTTAAAGCCGCGCGTCGCCGTGCTGGCGATTATGTTATACATCACCTGTGCTTGGGATAATACCTCTTCGGTTATGTCCCGTTCATCACGACTACCGGCGTCGCGGTCGTCACTGCTTGGCGGTAAGTGAATAAGAAGAGGGACCATTTTGAGGCCACGTTCGTAATTCTTCGCCTCTCGCAGCGTCTTGCGGTACTGAGAGAATACAAAAAAGCCCACCCCGAGGGCCAAAAACGCCAAGATGAAAACACTGATGAACACTCCTACCATATACTCTACCGTCCGCTATTGCGGAGCGCCCAGTTCCCTACCATAGCGTTTACGTAGATAGTCTGCCTGCAGCTTCGCCACCTCTTGCTCGCGACGATAAGGATCATCCTTAGTCTGATCGATAATACGCTTTGCGCGGTCAACCCATTCTTTTTCAATTAAATCCTCGTCACCAGCGACAATCGGCGTGTCACCCGTTACCGGGATAGCAGTATCATCAACAACAGGCATCGGTAGCGGTGGCGGCAATACTGGCGCGACAGACTGCTGCGCGATAGCGTTATCGCTTCTCTGCTCAATGCGCTCCCCGCCTTTCTCTACTGCCTGACCAAATTCAGGGCTTACTAGCTGGGGAGCAGCTTCAACCTTTGTCTCATACGACACCACCGGTTTTTCTGATTCAAAATGAGGTGTAGGAGATTTTGGTTCCATATCCGTTAGTATAGCATAAACACAACCGAGAATAATACGACGATTTAGCGGCTTCTTTTAGCGATATACACACAGCCCAAAACGGCAAACAGCAGGACCAAAATCGTCTCATACACCCCAACAGCGCCAACCGACTGCATACCCAGTAGCATCACTGGAGCTAATGCCACTACCGAGCCATAGTAGTAAGCTTGCTGCAACGTCAAAGAACGCAAAGGACGACGAACCGTCAAGGAGCCTGCCAGGCGCTCCGCCACACGACTGGTGCCAAAAATAAAAAACGTCAACGTACTAAGCGACGCGACGTATAACATAATAAATACAAAAAGTAGACCCAGTGGGCCAATCGTTGCCGGTGTCGTAATCTGTAGAACGATAGTCAACAACACTACCGCGATAAGACCACTTGCTGCAATAAATTTCCCTACCATATCCCCACTATATCAAAGAGTTAAATGTGCCTGAGTGGCGAGTTATGGTGTGTCGAAACAACTGTCCACCGCGAAAAATAACTATTGGGTGCGTGTCGTCACAAACTGCCACTCAAGGCGACTGACCGCTCCAGGAAGACCTGGGGCATATCGTTTTTATATAAGCATTCCTCGGTTCATAAGATATGATACCGGTACTCTCTTATATGCGCTCAACGTACAAACGTATGTTTGGCGGAGCATCGATAGCGCCAACATCAGCTATCGAGAAATAAGGTGCGTGGCCTACATGTGTAAACCATAGTTCGAAGCGTTGGTGTCGCTATCGAGTTGCCGTCAAAGGTTCGGGCGCTCGATGATTGAATTGTTAACTTGTTTGGCTCTTTTTTGTGTTTGTAAAAGCTTACCCTTAATGTAACACAAGCATCTTGAATGGTCAATACGCTGGGGTGTAAATATTGTTGTATTTTATTTATAATATAGCCACAACACGTTACTTTAAGGTGTTAATAATCTATAGTTGATTTATATACAACACATATATTTAACAACAATATACGTAAATAATCCCTATGAACCGTTTTATTATCATCAGTACAGACCCTCGTAATCCACAAAAGTGCCCATACAATCACCACACAAGTTAATCCTTAAACACCCCAGCTTAAGTCGCTCACGCCACATCAATCAAAACTCACCAGTTATGCGGCTTAGTTCCACAAGCCCAATAAAACCACCCTGGTAAACTCCATCCACTCCTAGATATCAACGTAGACGACACCCCTAGCAAAACCAAACTCACCCTACGCCCCGCGCACAACACGCTCTCAGCCTCCGAATTCTGTCTAAAGTATACGAGATATAAAAATCTCTCATCACACCCCTTCATCTCGCACCTACTACGCTTAGTTTTCGCATATACAACTCCACCTATCCAAAACTTACCTACGGCAGTGTCTGATCAACATATACATACACCTATCGCTCTCGCTAAATATATGGTCCTCTTGCTGGTCCTAACGCTACATATAGGTTATCCACATGGTGTATTTTTTAATAAAAGATTTTTCTAGAAAATCGTTGACACAAGCGCTTTGGCGTCATAATATAGGGGTAGCTTCTGAATAAAAAAATTATACAGAGGCCAAAAATAAACAAGAATTCAAAAAACTCCACACAAAACAACCACTACTCGCAGGTGGTTGTTTTTTTAGGCCTTTTACTCTACCATCGAGCACATGAGGACCTTCCAACGAAAAAGCCCGAGCATATTGCTCGGGCTTTTTCGTTGGTGGAGCTGCGGGGTACTGCCCCCCGGTCCAAAAGGTAACGGATTATTCGTCTACAGGCATAGTCTATTTTGGCTCTTTACAACCTACCCTATTTAAAAACGGACAAAAACATAGGGGCGGTTGCGCGGTAAAGTTTCCTATTAAATCGCCGCTTCGCGACTCAACAGTAAGTAGCATGAATATAACACTGCGTTCGCACTATGCTACCTGTACGAAGCAATGATCGAGCGTATTAGGCTGCGATTGGCGCAAATGCATAGTTAGGAGCAAAAAGGCTCTTTACTGATGCAAATGCTGATGCAAGTTTGTTTGCAATTAAAAATATACGTAACGCGTATGTTCGGCCTGCAAAATAATCTGTTAATGTCCTTCTGTCGAAAGCTATGTCAGCCCCAACCGTGTCTATTATTATAGCATATTTACACAACTCATTGGCTGTGCTTAACTGTAAGCATTATGTCAGCGGTGGCTAAGCTTCTCTCGGTAGCACCTCTCGGATTTGATGGCCATTTAATAGAAGTGGAAAGCGACAGTAGCCGCGGCCTCCCTTCCCTCCAGATTGTCGGCCTCGGCAATAAGGCTATCGATGAGGCCAAAGAGCGCGTCCGAAGCGCCATCACCAATTCCCTGCTTGAGTTTCCCGCCAGGAAGATCACCATCAATCTTGCACCCGCCGAACTACCGAAAGATGGCAGCCACTATGACCTCGCCATCGCACTGGCGATTCTTGTCAGTAGCGGACAGGTACGGCAAAACGAAGTAACCAATATGGCATTTGCCGGTGAGCTTGCACTTAGCGGAGAGTTGCGCCCTATTCGCGGAGCGGTCGTCATGGCTGAGGCCGCCAAAAAGGCCGCTATCACTACCCTTTTCGTTCCGGTCGCAAATGTCGAAGAAGCACTGCTTGTTGAGGGGATTGATGTTATTGGCGTACCCACACTGCGAGAGCTATTTTTACATCTCAAGAAAGAAGCCGTCCTACCAACCGCGGCACCCCGAGCCACCTCACGCAGCTCACTAAAGCCCTCTACTACCCTCGATGATGTCTATGGCCAGGAGCAGGCCAAGCGCGCCCTCGCAATTGCCGCTGCCGGACGCCATAATATCCTTCTCACAGGCTCACCGGGCGCCGGTAAGACAATGCTCGCTCGGGCGCTTACCGACCTTCTACCTCAACTTAATCCAGCAGAACGTCTTGAAGTCACAAAACTACATAGCCTCGCAGGCAACGCAACAGCAGGCATGACTACCACCCGACCGTTTCGTGCGCCACACCACACAGCAAGCCGGACCGCGCTAATTGGCGGCGGCACCAGTCCACGCCCTGGCGACATCAGCCTGGCGCACCTTGGAGTACTCTTTCTTGATGAGCTTCCCGAGTATCCACGCGCCTCACTTGAATCACTGCGCCAGCCACTTGAAGACAAGCACATCACAATCAGCCGAGCCGCCGGACATAGCACTTATCCAGCCGACTTTATGTTAGTTGCCACCATGAATCCCTGCCCGTGCGGCTTTTACGGCGACGCAGCCCGAGAGTGTACTTGTACAAGTACACAGATCCTTGCCTATCAAAAACGTCTCTCCGGACCATTAATGGATCGTATTGACCTTGTTATTAACGTTGCCCGCGTACCACACGACACATTACTCGGTCACCAAAAATCACAAGATTCACAACATTTAGCCGCAAAAAAACAGATTAAAAGTGCAACTGACATGCAGCATAACAGATATGGCAGTAGTATCAAATACAACAGCAATCTCAGCTCTCAGGAGATAAAGCAGCATCTTAGCCTGTCGGCCGAAGTGCGGCAGCTGCTTAGCACAGCCGCCGAACGGCTCAACCTCAGCGCCCGTGCGTATTTCCGCGTCATCAAGGTCGCCCGCACTATTGCCGATCTTACTGAGAGCCCCAACATCGAACCAGCTCATATTGCCGAAGCGCTACAATATCGCCAAAACTCTTGAACCGCTTGCCTATATCTGTTAAAATAGGTTTCGAGTAACGCTTAAACAGTTGCAGACCTCACATAAGGAGATGGCAATCAATAAATCAATTCGCATCAATGAGGCTATCCGCGCCCGTGAACTACGTGTCATCGGTACGGACGGCGAACAACTCGGCATTATGAGCCGTCAAGAAGCGCTTAAAGCTGCTGAAGACGCCGGTGTCGACCTCGTTGAGATCTCACCAAACGCTGATCCACCTGTAGCAAAAATCGTCGACTGGGGTAAATACCAGTACCAAAAGATGAAAGAGCTCCAGAAGAATCGCAAAAGCAACAAGCAGAGTGAGCTCAAGCAAAT
>CBIHLX010000037.1:0-8060 GCA_966210935.1 uncultured bacterium
TTGTACTCTATATAAACCCGTCAGGAGACTGGGAGCTGGGTGGCTTTGATGCTGATGCTGGTTTGACTGGCCGCAAGCTAGCAGTCGATAATTATGGTCCGCGCATCCCGATTGGCGGTGGGGCATTCAGTGGTAAAGATCCGAGCAAGGTTGATCGTAGTGCAGCGTATGTGGCGCGTAAGATTGCCGTCGACTACCTAAAGGGTCGTAGCGCAAAAGAAGTCTTCGTACGCTTAGCGTATGCAATTGGTATCGCTGAGCCGCTCGAGACGACAGTTGTGGTTGACGGAATAAGTGAAAAGGTTGTAGGCTATGACTTATCACCAAACGGGATTATCAAGAGCTTGGATTTGAAGCGCCCGATATACGAGCAAACGGCTCGCTATGGACACTTTGGTCACGGGTTTGACTGGGAGAAATGAGATGAAGAGTCCTGAAATTGAGGTTATTAACCGAGATAATGTACCGACGCCATACCAGCTGCGACGGCTGGCGATGGTGGGCGCGAAGACTGCTATGCAGCGCCAGACTTTAAAGCGCATGGCCCATAGAACCGATGCGTATTTCTTTATTGATGAAGTAGACTACCTGAATGGCACCGAAGTGCTCGAGGCGGGAAGGATTCGGCATCGTATGGCAGCGCGCCTAGGTAAAAAGGCTGTAGAGACTGGTTTTCAGTGGAGCTTTAAGTGTTATGACACGTACTGGGTAGAGCAGGAGACTGACAAGTGGATGGCAGAGCGCACATTGTACCGCTTTGAATGGCAGCCCCAGCAGACGCTTGTTGCTGACCGCGCAATCAAAATTATCGGCGACCAGCAAGCCGAGGCGCGATCGGGCTATGACATGGGTGACACGATTGATCACTTCGCTATGGACGATGACGCAGCTTCGATACTACACGCGCAGATGGAGTTTGAAGCGGTAACGAGTGATGATTGTGTTCACTTGATTAGTGCAATGGAGCGGTATTACGCACATCTACGCGAGCATGAAATAAAAGCGGCATAAACGGGGTTGTTGATTGAAGCAATTTTTACATCTCCCTTATGCTCTGCCGGTGGGGTACTATATAGGGAGTTGTAATATAAACGAAAGTTAGAATATGGAAACCGAAACACGCGAGACCACTGATATTTTTTTGTGGGCCAATAACACTGATGGCATCAAGAAGGAAATCGACGTCGAAATCTTTTTGTTCAATAAGAACTACACCCCGTACAGCACGAATTTCAACAGCGATCTGAACGCACAGATCAAGCCACTCTTTTTGTACGATGCGATTAACTTTGTTAATCTTGGCGCTGGTACCGGCTTGACGGTCCGCGACTTCGAGATGAGTGAAGGTGAGGAGAATGTTTTACTTCGTACTGACCTCGAAAAGGTTGGTCGCGCTGAAACGCTCATTCACCTTATCGAGCATGAGCGCCACGATATTGTCGAGTTTAGCGAAGAAGAGCATGAGTTTAAGCGTGTGAAGGGCATTGTTGCGCGCTTTACCCACAAGGACGACCCAAAGAAAGCGTTTTATGCCATCAAGGGTATCCAGCAAGGCGGTGTCTTGAAAGGTGCAACAGCATGGGAGTTTCGTGAAGGAAAGTTTGGCGCGTTTCAGGCGGATGTTGGCCTTAAGATGCCAGCCGACAACCAGGTGCTGATCATCAATAAAGACATTTTTGTCTTTAACCAGCCGAAGTTTGAAAAGCTCTTTAACTATGAGTACAAAAAGCAGATGTTGGCCGATCAGAAGGTTGAAGAAATTGAAAAGCAGTTTAACCTCAGCTTCCCAGACGGTCTTGACCTGCAGAGTCTCGTTCGTGAACGCAAGAAGATCGTTAACAAGCTCCAGAAGATGGAAATTGGCTCTGTCACCCAAGAACAGGCAGTTGAATATGCCGACAGCATGCAGCTGGAGCTGATGACCGACGACAACGGTGCGATCATTATCATGGACGGTAATGACCTCGACATGTTCGTGAACCTCATAAATGAGGATTACATTACGAGTGAAATTACTGGCAAGCGCTATGAGATCAAGAGTAAGAAGCTCCTTGACGAGCCAGATGGCGAACCACCACGCGGCTAAGACGAAAAACACCGACGAACAGTCGGTGTTTTTATTTATGCGGTATAATGGAACAAGATGAATCAGGGGTTAGCGCTAGAGATTATGCTCAGCGGTGAGAGTGTGCTGTTAACTGGTCCGGCAGGGGCAGGAAAGACGTACGTGCTCAACCGCTTTATTAAGCACGCCAAAGCCGAGGGCAAGCATGTCTCAATTACGGCCACGACTGGACTTGCGGCCACACATCTTGGCGGCACTACAATCCATGCCTGGTCAGGAATTGGTGTCTCGGATTTTATTTCTAAAGGCTTTGTCGATCACATGGCGAAAGGTCGTCGCGAAATCATTGAGAAGACCGATGTACTGATTATCGATGAGATTTCAATGCTGCATGATTATCGTCTCGACATGGTGGATGAAATTTGTCGGTTGGTCCGCAAAAAGGATATACCGTTTGGTGGGATCCAAGTGATTATGTCGGGTGACTTTTTCCAGTTGCCGCCAATTAATCGTGGCGAATCACGCGGGGGTGGTTTTGTGGTGCATAGCAATGTCTGGCAGGAGCTTGATCCAACAATCTGCTACTTGGCCGAGCAGCACCGTCAAGATGACGAACATCTACTCGACATCCTTAATGCGCTACGAGCGGGTGACATTCGTCGTCATCATGCCGAAAAGTTACTCGCGCGCGTTGACCAGCAACCGGATGCTGACATCGTGCTAACGGAGCTGCACACGGTAAATATTGACGTTGACCGCATCAACGAAGCGAAGCTCGACGAGCTAGCGGGTGACGAACTCTTTTATACGCAGAGCACGACCGGAGCTGATAATTACGTAGAAAACTTACAACGTTCAGTTTTAGCACCAGCTACATTGCGGCTCAAAAAAGGTGCACTCGTGATGGCGGTAAAAAATGCAACAGATCGTCGCTATGCAAACGGCAGTATCGGCACGGTGATCGACTTTGAACCAGGGACCGAGTATCCAATTGTGGAGTTTCGCAGCGGTAAAATAGTCAGTATGATCCCAGACAGTTGGGAGCTACGTGACGGTGACAAGAAGCGAGCTAGCATTACGCAGATTCCACTGCGTCTCGCATGGGCAATTACGGTTCACAAGAGCCAGGGTATGACACTTGATGCGGCACGGATTGACCTCCGTAAGGCCTTTGTTGAGGGGATGGGGTACGTAGCACTGAGCCGAGTAAAAAATTTGCACAACCTCTATTTAAGTGGCATTAATCGTATGGCGCTCCAGATTAGCAATGACGCGCAGGACATCGACGCTAAATTACGTGCCCGCTCGGCTAACGATGTTCAAAAGTTCGCCCATCTTGAAGCTAAAGCAACAACGCGTGCGATCGAGCCGGTTAAAAAAACATCAGGTGGGAGTAGTGGCTGGGCTGATAAGATTGCCAAAATGCGCGAAACATATCCAAATGCTTATAAGCCATGGCAGCCCTCTGATGACGACACGTTGCGACTGGAATTTCAAAATGGAATGAGCGTCAAAGACCTCAGCGACAAGCTCGGCCGGCACGAGGGAAGTATTACCATGCGTCTGCAGAAGCTGTTTGGCGAAGATGTCGTCGTAGTATAATAATTTCTATGCAGAAAAAACCGACATTGCGTTTTCCGAAACGCTTCCTCTGGGGGGCCGCAACCGCTGCACATCAGGTAGAGGGTAATACGAACAACCAATGGTCCGTCTGGGAATTGGAAAATGCCAAGTCAAAGGTAGCTCAAGCTGAATACCAGTTTGGTGATCTTGAAAACTGGAAACACATTAAAACGCAGGCGAAGAATCCGGACAACTACGTGTCGGCGGGCCTAGCTGATCACCATGGCCGCTACGAAGAAGATTTTGATCTTCTTCAAAAGATGAATATGAATGCCTTTCGCTTTAGTGTTGAGTGGTCTCGCATTGAGCCGAAGGAAGGTTCATGGAACGCCGAGGCAATCAATCACTACAAAGAGTATATTGCGGAGTTGAAGCGCCGTAATATTGAGCCAGTCATGACACTGTTTCATTTTACGCTGCCAGTTTGGTTTAGCGAGATGGGCGGCTTTGAGAAGCGAGCTAATGTGAAGTACTTTACCCGCTTTGTAGAGAAGGTTGTGGCCGAAGTAGGTCGTGACGTCCGCTACGTCATTACGATAAACGAACCTGAAGTGTACGTTATGGAGAGCTACCTAAACGGCCATTGGCCGCCACAGCAGACGAGCCGCTGGCTCTCATGGAAGGTGGCTAATAACCTTTTGTATGCCCATAAGCAAGCTGCGCGCGCGATCCATGGACTTGGCCGTCGCCATAAAGTATCGGTTGCCAAAAACTCCGTCTATGTATACGCCGGTGATGATGCTTGGCTAAGCCGCTGGAGCGCGATTGTTGCACAGTGGATTGGAGATGACTTCTGGTTGCGTAGCATCGCTCGTCACTCGGATTTTCTTGGTGTAAATTATTATTTCAGCAGCCGAATCTATGGCTACCGTATGCATAATCCTAATGACCCGGTGACCGACCTTGGCTGGGATGCGAGCCCGGCAAATATTGAGCACGCAGTCGTGCGACTACATGAAAAATATAATCTCCCGATTTTGATCACCGAGAATGGCTTAGCAGACGCCAATGATGAGCTGCGCCAATGGTGGATTACTCAGACACTCATCGCCCTACAGCGAGCTATGGATGAGGGGGTGCAGCTCGAGGGCTACCTGCACTGGAGTCTCATTGATAATTTTGAATGGGATAAGGGTCGTTGGCCGCGATTTGGCCTCGCTGAGGTTGATTATGATACCGGCAAGCGCACACTGCGTCCAAGTGCGCAGTGGTTCGGCAGGGTAATTAAGCGCCTGCGAGCAGAGGACTAAACTGTGGACGAGCCGTTCGGTAGGGTTGAGGCAAAGATCGCTGTCATTGGCGGTGGTACCGGTAGCTTCACGATCTTAAGCGATCTCAAGGAGCATACGAGTCGAATTGCAGCGATTGTAAACATGGCCGATGACGGCGGCAGTACGGGTGTACTGCGCGACGAGCTTGGTACGCTGCCTCCTGGTGATGTACGCCAATGCCTTGTGGCTCTTAGTAATACGCCTAGGCTCCGTGATCTATTTAGTTATCGATTTGAAGAGGGGACATTTGGTGGGCATTCATTTGGTAATATCCTTTTGACCGCACTAGAGAAAACGACTGGTAATTTTGCCGAGGCGGTCGAGACGGCGTCGGATATTTTGCGTATCAATGGCGCGGTGATTCCAGCGACGCTCGACGATGTGCGCCTACGAATGGAGTGGCCCGAGGCGAGCCTTGTGCTCAACGGGGAACGAGTGATTGACGCCGATTATTTCAAGCACGATCCGCGTCGCGCCACATTGTCGCTCGTGCCCAACCCTAGCCCCAACTCGACTGCCATTGCTGCTATCGAACAAGCGGACTTAGTTATTATTGCGCCGGGCGACCTCTATACGTCGCTTGGTCCGTTACTTGTGATTGATGGTATCGGCGATGCACTTAGGCGCACGAAGGCAACTGTAGTGTATGTGTGTAACCTAGTGACAAAAGAAGGGCAGACTGCAGGATTTACGGTTAGTGATCACGCGAGTGAGATTGAGCGATTTGCGGGTGGTCAGTGCCTCGACTACGTGATTTATAACGAGGAAAAGCCGACTGCGAGTGTCGCCGAGCGCTACAAGGCAGAGGGCGCCTATCTTGTCGAGCACGATGACGTAGCCCTGCGTCAGGCGCATTACACGGCTGTCGGCGGTCATTTTATTGGCGGTATGGCAGAAGAGCACGCGGCGGACCTCCTGCCTGTGACGCGTTCATTGATTCGCCATGATGCACCTGCGGTGGTGCGCGCACTGCTCCGACTCTCCCGGGGCGACCGCTAACTGTATTTGGTGATCATATCCTAATATTGACAAAGCATAAACAGTATGCTAGTATTAGCTTATAATGAACAACAACACAAACAATACCCCTGAACAATCAGAAACGGTCGTTGCAACAATTTACGCTCATCAGTTGGTTGGCTATGATCTTAAAAATGCTATTTTGATCGTATCAGTCGTCCTAAATCTTTTCTTCTTTGTGACCTGGCTCGCGCTTCAGGTGACATCTGCATACGACATGCAGCTGGCTGGCTTCTTTCTTGGCCGCTAAATAGGGCAGACTACATAGCTAAAAATACCACGCTTCACGTAGGCGTGGTATTTTCAATTACCTCTGTTATGAGGGGTCTTTATCCACAGATTTGTGGATAACATTTATAGGCTGAATAAAAAAAGGGAAAAATGGGGGTTGTCGTGGGTAATTGTGGGTATTATAGTAAAGCCAGTGGAAAGCGGTAGGCAACTACCCAACCAAAAACAAACACCACTAGCATTAAAAAATAACCTACGCACCCGGCTTCCGGGGAGAAGGCACCAATTAGCGATGGATTATTTCGAACGAAAGCTTGATGACAAGCGTCGGTTAACAATACCGACAGAGCTTCGAAATGAACTCGCCAGCGGCGTCGTTATCACCAGGGGTTTTAGTAAGTATCTGCATCTCTACCCACAGCACATATGGGACAGGGAAGTTGAGCCAGCGCTCGGCGGCAGCATCCTCGACGAAAAGGTCGCGGATCTGAATGTCCGATTCCGCCGCGGTAAGACAAATGCGGATCTTGATCAAAAACAGGGTCGCGTTACTATCGAGCAGCATTTGCTGGATTATGCAGGCATTGACCGCGAACTAATCGCCGTTCGAGCTGGCGCATACTGGCGTATTCTTGCACCTGATAGCGACGTGTAGGGAATTTAACGCAATCGGCTCTTTAACAATTCAGGCTAGATAGAAAGAAATACTCTCGAGGACACCTATCTGGCAGTAGTCGTGGCAGTTGGCCCACATTAAACAAGCCAAAGTACCTTCCTCACACACAACACCTCCCAAAAAACTCCACCTCACACATAAGTCTCTCAACTGAGTGTTTATGGATGACACAGTCATACAAACAATTACACTCAGACACTTATTTACAAAAACAAACACACATGCGAAAACAAACAGACTACTGCCGGTTAGGTGATCTCGAGCAAACTGATATATAATCTATATTAGTTTATGAGTATCAAAGAACATCCACCACATCATGTTCCGGTTTTACTAGACGCGACACTTGATCAACTGCAACCTATTCAGGGAGAGAACTATCTCGACTTGACGGCAGGTTACGGCGGTCACGCTAGTCGTGTTCTTGATAAAACCCAAAACTATTCCGACTCCGTTCTTGTCGACCGTGACGATTATGCCATTAGGCATCTTCAAGCGTTCGCAGAAAAGGGAGTTCGTCTGCTCCATACTGATTTTGCCAGTGCTGTACAGCAACTGGTCGAAGAGGGGGAGCGATTCGATATAGTCTTGGCTGATCTGGGGGTGTCGTCACCACAGCTCGACCAAGCTGAACGAGGGTTTTCTTTTGCAAAAGATGGGCCGCTCGATATGCGCATGGATCCAAGGCAGGAAACTACCGCGGCAACGCTGGTAAATACCGTCTCAAAGGATGAACTGGTGCGTATTATCACGACCTACGGTGAAGAACCGCTCGGTTTCGCTCGAAATGTCGCTCAAGCGATTATCGACAACCGACCGTTTTCGACTACCGACCAACTCGCTAGCCTGATCAAGTCAACCTACCGTGGCCCGTGGAAAAAAATCCACCCGGCAACGCGTACCTTTCAAGCTCTCCGTATTGCGGTCAACGACGAGTTACGGCAAGTTGAACTTATACTACCGCTTCTTCCAAAGCTACTAAAGCCAGGAGGTAGGGTAGGAATCATCAGCTTCCATAGCCTTGAAGATCGGCTTGTAAAGCAATATTTTGCCGAACAGAAAAACGCCGGTTATGAGGCTGAACTCACGATACTGACCAAAAAGCCGCTTTCAGGAGATATTTACGACGTTCACAATCCGCGATCACGTAGCGCAAAGCTTCGCGTCGCAGTGA
>CBIHLX010000038.1:0-7877 GCA_966210935.1 uncultured bacterium
TGATCTTGCTCATCGTTGCCGCGTCTTTTTCCTGCTGATTAGCGATGCGCTGCAGTGACTGATCAAGCGTACCGGAAACCTCACCAGCAGCGATCAAGGCGAGAAATACCTTGTCAAACACTTCAGGGTGCTGCCCAAATGACTCAGACAGTGATTTACCCCCTTCAACGGAGGTTACGATATCTTCGGCGACACTGCGAAGCTGTTTGTTCTGTGTCTGCTCTGTAATCGTGTGGAGACTCTGTGAAAGAGGCAGGCCAGCCCCAATCAAGGTTGCCAGCTGACGCGTAAAGACAATCTTATCCTTTGTCGTAATGCGCCCAGTCAAACGAGCAAGCAGATTGCCCTCACCGGTATCTTCCTTGATATCAAACGGCACGAAGCCCTGCGCCATCAAGAGCTTGGCGGCCGCCGTCTCACTATCGGCCTGCACAGTTGCCTTGACCATTTTGTTGGTCGAGGTATCCCGTGCCTGATAGTTAAACTTTTTCACCGATTAGCCCCTCATCAATCGTTCAAATTCAGTCAGGTCAACCGCAAAGTTACGCGCCTCATCGTAAGTGACGGTGCCACTCTGTACGAGCCCGACGAGTGTACGGTCCATTGTCTGCATACCCTGGTCGGCACCAGTCTGAATCACGGCGTCAAGCTGATGACTCTTTCCTTCGCGGATAATGTTCCGTACCGCTGGGTTCGCTACGAGCACCTCGGCAGCAACAACACGTCCGCCACCGATAGCCGGCACGAGACGCTGTGAACAAATCGCCATCAAGATATTACTTAGCTGAGCACGAATCTGCGGCTGTTGATGCGGCGGGAAAACGTCGATCATACGGTCAATCGATTGTGCGGCCGAGTTAGTGTGGAGGGTCGCGAACACCAAGTGTCCGGTCTCGGCAATAGTGATCGCCGCAGAGATTGTCTCAAGGTCACGCATCTCACCAATAAGGACGACATCCGGGTCCTGACGAAGGCTAGAACGCAGTGCAGCTGAGAAGCTATAGGTGTCATAGTGAACTTCACGCTGCACAACAACTGACTTCTTTGACTTGTGAGTAAACTCGATTGGGTCTTCGATGGTAATAATGTGGTTAGCACGTTCGGTATTGATCTTATCAACCAGCGCGGCCAAAGTCGTCGACTTACCTGATCCGGTTGGACCGGTCACGAGCACGAGACCTCGTGGGAAGTCGGCAAAACCCATCACTACTTGTGGCATACCAAGCTCGACGACAGATTTAATTTCATTTGGAATCAAACGCAGAGCTGCGGCGAGGTTGCCGCGCTCATGGAAGGCATTCACACGGAAGCGACCAAGCGTACCGAAGGCGAAGCTAAAGTCGAATTCCTTATCTTTTAAGAGAATTTGCTGCTGGTCTTGGTCGAGGATAGCGAAAACAAGCGCCTCGACTTGAGACTCATCTAGTGGGTTGTAGCCAGCAATTGGCGTTAGACTACCGTCGATACGCAGCATCGGCGGCAAGCCAACCTGCAAGTGAAGGTCAGATGCACGCTTCTTTACCACCTCTTCGAGGAGGACTTCGATTCGTAGTTCTGGTTGATTGTTCATGTTGGTTCCACCCTTCTTATGCTGTATCTGCTGCCACGCGGTTTACTTCTTCAATTGTCGTGATTCCCTGGAGCGCCTTGAGATACCCATCTTGACGCATCGTGATCATTCCCTGTTCGACTGCCTTGCGCTGGATCTCAGCACTGGTTGAACGTGCGACGATCAGATTCTGGATCTCCTCAGTCACATCCATGACCTCGTAAAGGCCGGCACGTCCGGCGTAGCCATGGGGCGTCTGAGGGGTGTCACGACCCTTGACTAGAGTATAAGCGGTTTGGCCAGCTAGTGGCAAGTCTTTATAACCAAGGTCTTCGGCTACCCGAGCAACATCTGCCTGGGTCTTCGGCAAGAGGTGTCCAACAGTTGCCAGAATGTTCTGCGTTTCGATTGGTGTCGATTGATACGTATCGCGCTTTGGTGAAACACGACGCACGAGGCGCTGACCAATAATTGTCTTGACCGTGCTAGCAATCAGGAATGGTTCAATATCCATATCGAGGAGGCGCGGCAAAACACCGGCCGCACTGTTGGTGTGAAGCGTACTGAATACAAGGTGTCCCGTCAGGGCCGCCTGTACGGCTAGGTTGGCTGTTTCGCCGTCACGCACCTCTCCAACCATCACTACGTCAGGGTCTTGACGCAAAATCGAACGGAGCCCACTGGCGAATGTAAGGCCCACTTCACTATTCACCTGGATCTGGTTAACGCCATCCATTTTGTACTCTACCGGGTCCTCAAGAGTAACGATATTGACGGTATCGTCTTTGATCTCTTTAATCAGTGCATAGAGGCTGGTCGACTTACCCGACCCGGTTGGACCAGAGGTCAAAATCATACCATTTGGATTACGAATACCCTTCCGGATAGTGCGAAGTGCGCGACCGGTGTAGCCCATTTCCTCAATGTCAAAGCTAGTACCTGACTTATCGAGCAAACGAATCACCACCTGCTCACCCCAGACGACCGGGCTAATTGCGATACGAAGGTCAACCTCCTTAGCCGCAACACTCACTGTAAACTGACCATCCTGCGGAATGCGGTGTTCGTCAATCTTAAGGTTTGAAAGAATCTTAATGCGACTCACGAGAGCCGGCTCAATTGACTTTGGCAGCTGCATAATTTCACGCAGCACACCGTCGACACGACAGCGGATTTTAAGTGTCTTCTCGAGCGGTTCGATATGCACGTCACTGGCGCGCGATTTTACGGCGTACTCAAGAATTGTGCTGAGCGCGCGGCTGATTGGCGAGTCTTGGACGATCGTCTTAATGTCCTTTTCGCTCGACTGTCGAGCCTCTTGCTGTGACGCTTCAGCGGCAGCATCAACACTAGAAAGGTCGGTGCGGTACTGGTCCAATACATGGCGAACCCCCGCCTCTGAGGCCATGAACACCTTAAGTGGACGCTGAATACGATTGGCCAAGTAGTCAACCGCTTGAACGTTATTGGCGTCAATCATCGCAACGGCTAGACGGTTCTGAATTTCGGCCAATGGCACAGCCATGAAGCGTTCCGCAATATCCTCTGGCAGGAGCGATAGTACGTTCTGGTCAATCAAGCTGTTCGTGAGGTTGACGTATGGCACACCCGACACCTGGGCAATAGCGTGAGTCAAAAGCTCGTCATCAACCAGGTGCTTTTCCGCGAGCACGGCAAGCAGTGGTCGACTTGAGCTAGCGGCGTCACTCTGAGCAATCGCCAGGTCATCGCGCGTCACTAAACCCTCTTCGGCAAGAAGAGTTAACAGTTTTTCCTGGATATCGTCGGTAAGCAGCGCCATATGGTAGACCCTTTACTGCCCGCGCAGCGGAGAGGTATCCGAAGAGCCGCCAATAGTTACTTCAACGGTTGGATTGATGGCATCTTTATTAAAGACCGATGGGCTAGGGTCGGCAAGATCTGCAGAAATGGCCTCGGTCGTTTTTACCTTAACCGATTGACTAGACACGTCACCAATAACACTCTTGGCAACAAAATATGATACCAATACAGAGATAGAGATAATGAGGATGATCATGGCGATATCTGATTTTTTCATAATAGTATGACCTTAGTCTTATCCTTTTGGTTTAATAGTCTTTTCTTTTAGTTCTACGGTTTTCGCAGGCTCATAGTAAGCTCGACCTTCAACGGTCATTACCACACGACTACCCTGGCCTTCGATCGTCAGTGCTGATACATCGATCGCTCGAATTGAACGCTCGAGTCGCTGTAAAAGCTCCTTAAGTGCGTTTACATCACTTGCATTTGCACTGACCGCAAAGCTGAAGTTAATCTGGTTCGGTTCATCACTGTCTGATGCATCCTGAACGCCCGCATCTTCACCCGCTTCTACACCCGCAACTGGATCAACACGAAAAGCTTCGTCCCGAATCCTGGTATCTTCACGAATTATCTTCAACAAGGAAGCACCTAAAGCCGACGAGTTCGCCTCGGCAGGAAGAGCGTCAAGCACAACTTGGATCGGCTGAGCTTCGCCCGACGTTGCCACACTTCGTAGTGCGTCATTAGTGTTCATTAAACGGACTTCATCTTTAAGCTTATCGATAGCCTTAAGGTTCTTCTGGAGAGTGCTAGCCGTCTTACCCTTCTCGGCAAGGACACGCTCATTAAATAGAGCCTTCTGCCCCAAGAAGAGGATCGCAACAGCTGCGATACCTACTACTACCGACGCAAGCGCCACCCAGATAAACATCGTGCGGTTCGCATTGGCAATCTGCTGTCGCTTACGAACTACCGTCGTTGGCTGCTGATCATTCATTAGTTAGCCTCCTCGATATCGCTAGCTTTGGTAGTAAACAGACTTTGCGGCACGCCGAGATAGGAATCGGTAGCGTTTGTCTTGGCTGGGGTCTGAATAGTAACTCCGGTTACTGTGTGCGAGAAGAGTTCTTTCGGATAGGTAAAGCTCAAACTAAAGCGCAGTACCTTTGCCCCAGTTGCGTCTTCGCCGTAGCTACGCTCAGCATCAGAAATATCAACCGCAAGTGGCGCCGTTCGCTCTTCACCATCCTCGGTGTACTTTACCGTGGTTGCCGCTAGAGTCTTTTTGAAAATTTCAAGCGCCGTCCATGCTTGTGCAGCCTGCGCCTGAAGAGTAATCGTGTCCTCCTCAGCGTCTATGGTGAGGTTTGTCACACGAATATCATTTGGCGCGGGCGGATTGATTGCTTGCAGCATATCAAAAACGCGAGAATCCACCTTCTTGTCATCATGCATCTCTTGAAGCTTGCTCAGCTGATTTTGAATCGTCAATGTATTGTTAACATCCTCAATCTTTGCCAACTCTTCGCTTCGGTCTTTGATGGCCTGATCACTCGCTAGACTACGGACCGTCTGGACGCCGAAGACCCACATAGCAAGAAGCACGACTGCACCAACAGCAATGACACTCACTGTGATCGCAAGCGAAATAACCCCAGTACGAGCGCGCTGCGCACGTAGTAGCTCCTGCTTGACGTCAGGGACAAGATTAATTTCGATCATACCTTATCGCTCCTCTGACCAAGCCCTACGGCAACTGAAAACTCATTTGCAATTGTTGTCAGCTGCTGCTGATCACCTTGCGCAACACGCACCTTCTGCCAAGGGTTTGCCTGGACTGACGGAATGCTTGTCTTCGCGGTCAGGTACTCACCAAATTTTGGCACTGCACTGGCGTAGCCAGAGAGCAGCATGCCGCCGATTGGCGTACTGACGTAGCGTGTTTGGAAGAACTTGACCGACTTTGTCAGTTCAGCTGCAAAACCTTCAAGGACATTTTCTACAGCGTGGAACACCTGTCCTTCAAGACGGTCTGGCGCAAGGCCAAACTTCAGAATAAACTGACGCGCTTGATCTTCCTGGACATTCAGATTCTGTACAGCCGCCTTCACGAGTGAATAGAGACCCGTAGGAATTGTACGTACGAGGCGCGGCGCATCATTATAGGTAATCACCAGATTAGTAGACAGCTCACCGACATCAATAATCAAGCGGGCATCTTGGACGCCACTTGGCAGTAGTGAGCGGACCATAGCAATTGGATCCGGCTCAGCCGCAATGACGTTAAGACCAAGACTTTCGATAAACTCAAGACGCTCTTCAGCGTAGCTGTTAGCAGTGCTCGTCAGGAGTACCTCCTGCTGCTTTGGATCATGTAGTGACTGGCCAAGTAGCGCCCAGTCAACTTTTGCCTCATCAATTGCCATCGGAATATACTGATCAATCTGGTACTTGATCGTACTTTTTAGTTCAGCTTCCGGCATAGTCGGCACATCAATCACTGTTGTGAAAGTTTTTTGCGCTGGCAAGCCAATCGCCACATTCTTAGTTTTAATACCACTCTGCCCTACAGCAGTCATAATAATCTCACCCAGACGACGCTCTGACTCTTTTGAGTTAGCGCTTGTCGTCTTGAGATCTACAGGTGCGTACCCGTAATGCACCAAATTCCAACTATCGTTGCCAGCTTGTGCTAGCTGTACAACGCGCACCGCATTGGTGCCAATATCTAGTGCAAAAAAGTCGCCCACGCCTTTGAGTAATGCCATATTGTCCCTCATTATACATAAGCGTTATGATGACTGGCAAGCTTTTTCCGGTGTATTTTTAATTAGAAGCGTGGAGGAAGCTCAACTGAGTACACCGTCTGCGCTTTACCGCCGCTCGATGCCACGAGCTGCGCCCACAAATAAGTGTCTGGTCGAAGGTTGAATATTTCTGCTGGAGCACCCGACTCTGCACCAACTCCTGAACCGGCCGTACGGTATAGAAGCAGCTTATCCGCCACAACCGGGCCATTAACCGTCAGGGTCTCGTCACACACGTCACCCGCAAGCCCAACCTGTCCATCACCTGGATCAATTGATTCGTCGCTACACGTATTGACCGTATTGCCTGCTATAAGCCACGCATCGACGTTGGTAACACCGGCTTGAATATCAATTGCCGGCGCGATAATGACAAGCTGCGGAATATCCTGTACGACCGCCAGGCCATTACCTTGGTAAGTGATACTGCCCTTAATTGTCACCTTCTGAGTAGCAATAATAACCACCGAGCGCCCTTTGCTGAGCGACTGCCCATCAAGCTCAATAGTGCCACCTGTTCGGACCGTAATTGCGCCACCGGTAGCAAACGAGTTGGCGTCAAGAGATTGCCCTTCATCATACGGCTGCTTATTCTGAAGAGTGTCAAAGTATGCAGAGATATCCGGCAGTGGTCGGAAGTTATCTGCCGTTTCGGCATAATAACCAAATGGTGGTGTGCGTCCCGTATCGGTATTGGCAAATGTTAGATCACTCCAAGTGCTTTGGTTGCCACTATCCGTATCAACAAGGCCAGCCCCCGAAGCAAACAGACTATTCGCACCGACAGATAGCGCTCCGTACTCTACCCAGCTACCAAAGACCTTTCCTTCCTTGGTCGTTGTACTGGTTTGGATAGTACCGCGTACCGCAGCGTCTCCACCCCAAATCTGCACCTTTGGCTTCTTGCCGACCACCATACAGTCAGGCGCACCATTCCACCAGTTGTTAGCCCCCTTGTTTGATCCTCGGCTACCGGCAAATTTATTAACCGACAGACCATAGCATACCTGACTACCAAGTTCTAAATCCTCAACCGTATAGTCGACTGTCGGTAAATTAGTTGTTGCCGGACTAACGCCAAATGTACCCGACCCTTGAGCTTGCGGCGCACCACAGCCTGTCCAAACGGGCGGACAAGCACTTCCCGACTCACCTGCAGATGGAATCGACGCACCTGGCGCTAAGACAAACTTAAACAGTCGCCACTCGGTATCGTCCAAACTCTTCGTTGGGCCACTATTACTGATTGATGACGTGACTTGTATCGGCGTACCAGATTCAGCAGCCTCCACATTAACATCTACTGTCGGCGTCAGTGTAAAGTTGTACGGAACAGTTGTACAGGCGCCGCCTGGCACACCTGTCCACTGACTTGAATTGCGACCTGCGCCGTCATCATACTTCCAAGGCCACCAGCTAATTGACTCGCAGAGCGTATTACCAACATCATTCTGCTGTACATCGTATACAGAATATTCAGGCCAAGAACGCTGATATCCCACTTCCCAGGTTTGGTCAGCTCCAAGCGGAAAAGCGCCCTGGGGATCAATATTGCCCGTCCAGCCATTTGTAAACCCTGACTTACCGATAGCAAAGCTGATCGAACCAGCCGAGCCAGGACCGGTATTGTACACTCCGTGGCGCCAATACAGTCGGTCACCCGGCTGCGTAGGCTTCTCTGAGCCCGGAGGATTCGCTGGCCAATTAGTAACATTCGGTTGACTGTTCACCCCAAT
>CBIHLX010000039.1:0-7501 GCA_966210935.1 uncultured bacterium
GTGCCGAATTATAAAAAGACCATCCGAATAGGATGGTCTTTTTCTTTATGGCAAACTTTTTATGCTTTTTGTTACACGAAGCTATAGTGAGGCATCATGCGCAAAGTTGTTGAGCATGATAATTGATCAGTATGCATGCCTATCACTTTGGCCAAGTTAATGTGGTACACATGTAGAAGAGTAGGCAAAGCTCGGTACGTATCCATTTGTAGGCTTGGTTGCGGGGCGCCCGAGCTGATGACAATTGGTGGGTGAGGTGAATTTTCATCGCTAAACGACAGAACGCCAAAGACCGACTCCCATTCGGTTCGGCTCCTGGTGAACGTAGGTGTTGTGATAGTTTCAGGCGTGAGCGCCATCCGTGTGACCGAGATGATTGAATATATCTTAAATCCAAACCTTCGTATGCATGATAGATTCCACAGCGTATGCGATACGATGGGACAATCCGGCTACTAGATTAGCAGTATGGTGCACGACAAACATAATAGCTAAGAGCGTGTGCTCTTTTTTTGTTCTCTACGGCTATCTAGGAACTTCTAGTAACTACTTGGCACTTAAGTAGACAAAACGATACCTCTGAAGGTTGCTGTTCCTTGTAGGGGCTGCTGACACTAAATAAGACTATATAAAAACGACCGATCTCGCAGATACGGTCGTTTTGCATTTGAATCTAAATTTGGGATTCAAACAGGTGCTTATTTATAATATAGCACTAGCTGGATAAGTGCAATAGTATAAATATAATAAAAAAGTGCTTACGTAAATATTGACAAAACGGCTATGCTATGATAATATACTAAACATACACATAGCATATGTGAGGTAATTACCGAAGTGGAGACTTCGGATAAGAGGAGAATTATTCCCATGGCTGGAACAAAAGAAGGCGGCAAGAAGGCTGCAGCAAAGAATTTAGCAAAAGATCCAAACTTCTACGCAAAGATTGGCGCAAAGGGTGGCCGTCTCGGCCGCACTGGTGGCTTTGCCGCTAACCCAGAGCTAGCACGTATCGCTGGCGCAAAGGGTGGCCGTATTTCACGCCGCAAAAAGGTGACCATTCAAGATGAGGTTACGCTCGCTGCCTAAGTAGCGCAAATAACAAAAAAATACCCGCATTATCGCGGGTATTTTTTTGTGAGGTGACGTCGCAGGGCATGTTGCCGAGCATCATTGACGGTCCACTCGCTCATGCAGGCTAGGCACTTATAAGTGTGCTGCTTTGTTTGTATGCCGGTTGCTTTGCAGGTGGGGCAGGTGCTTCGTGCATGAAGCCAGTCCCTGTAGGAGTCGAGTGAGTCTTCGATGATCTCGGGCTTGATAGTATGTCCATAACGAGGTGCAAGTGTGGTGGTTGCGTAGCGCCAGGCGTCGCGTTCCATTTCAATAAGCTCGACATCGCGCTTAAAGTCTTGATGCCCGAGTATGGCATGGGCTACTTCGTGCAAGAGTGAGTCGATATCGTTGCTCGCGGTAACATATGTAACAGTGAGTTTTTCAGGGTGCCAGTGAAAAGTAGCCCCTGCAACAAAGGCGATATCAGGGAAGTCTGTCGTAAGCTTAGGAACGAGCAAGGCAGTCGAGAGCATGGTAGTAGCAACCGTAAATGACAGCTTCTTCGGGGTGAGCAGCAGCCTGAAGGCGCGGGCAGGGAATGTGCGCAGGGAGTCGCTCGGTAAGTAGGGCTTCGAGCTGACTGCCGTAGTGCGCAAAGTAGGTGCCAATGCTGCCGCCAATGATAATAATATCCGGCTGAACGAAGGGGATGATGGCGAGAAAACCGCGGCTGATGCGATCGGCAATCTGCTGCCAACTTCGTTCGCTAGTTATGTCGCGGGCATATTGCCCATAGGCGGCATAGATCGCTTTACCTGAGGCGAAGCTTTCCCATTCACGTACCATGCCATCGAACTCAACAAGCGCGCGACCGCCCTCGCTGTAGCGCAGTCCCGGATCGATTTGACCATTGGTGATGATGCCTGTGCCAATGCCAGTACTAATCGTGACATACAGAGAGGACGCTGGAGCGGGGGTAAGGATGCGAGTTTCAGCAAGGCCTGCGAGGTTGGCGTCGTTCTCGATAAATACAGGAGTGTCGCCTAGGACGCCAGCTAGTGCGGTGCGTGCATCAAAGTTCTTCCAGTGGAGATTGTTGCACCAGATAGCGACGCCATCTTTGACGATGCCTGGCAGGGCAATAACGATTGCCTCAACGGTCTGATCGCCGTACTGCCCCTGGATAGTGTCACGCAAAAGGGTGACGTAGTCGTCGACATGTTCCGGCGTGGCGAATTTGATCACCTCGCCTTTGGTTCCGTCTCGCTCAAAGCTCGTTACAAGCGTTTTCGTCCCACCCGTGTCGACCGTCACTAACATAGTATGAGTGTAGCATACCCACCCCCGGCTTGCGTACTCAGAAAAAACCCAGTATAGTAAAGAAAAGTAATCGCGAGGTATATATGGGACGAACAAAACAGGGTGGTTCTATACTCGGATACGTCTTGGTGGGCGGCGTGCTTGTACTGCTTCTGCTGGGCGGCGCATACGTGCTGCGTAATTATTGGTCGGGTGCGCCATCAACTGAGGTGGCAGAAGAGGCGAATGACACTCCAGCGGCAACATCACCTGAGGAGCAAAAGCCATCCGAGCCGGCTCAAGAAGCTGCGCCAGCGCAGCCGCCTGCCCAGCAGTCGCCGGCCACGCCTGCGCCCGCACCAGGCGCAACCGAGCTGCCGCAGACTGGTTCAGCCGACACTGTGCTGAGTGTCTCGATTCTGGTGATTCTTGCGGCTTGTGTGATGCTTTATTTGCAGTCTCGTCGCTTCGCGGCCTCTCTTTGACTTAAGAGTGTGCCTAGGGTACAATAAAGGGTAATCTCGGAGCACTCTATTTTTAGATGCGCTTTTGGAAATATCAATTAAGGAAGGAGTCTTAATAAGACTTATGGCAACTAAAGCCACAATAACAATGGACGAATTGCTCGCTGGCGACAGCGTCAAGCAACTAACTGCAGGTGAAGTGATTACCGGTACGGTACTTTCTCTGCGCAAACACGAAGTACTGATTGATCTTGGTGCTCAGGGCGTAGGCTACGTGCCTCGCCGTGAGGTTGGATTCTCACGTGCTCTTAAGGAAGGTGACGAAGTTACTGCTAGCGTTGTTGACGCTGAGCTCGACAACGGCTACTCACTGCTCTCACTTCGCAAGGCTGCGAAGGATCGCGGTTGGGAAGAAGTTGCTGCCAAGCTTGAAAGCGGCGAAATCATCGAAGTCTCACCATACGACGCCAACCGTGGCGGCCTATTGGTTGAATACGAAGGTGTACGCGGCTTCCTGCCTGTGTCACAGCTTTCAGCTGAGCATTACCCACGTGTCGGTTCAAGCGACAAGGACGAAATCCTCCAGCGTCTTAACGGCCTAGTTGGTCAGACCCTCAAGGTTCGTATCCTTGATAGTGACCGCAAGGCAAACAAGCTGATCTTCTCTGAAAAGGAAGCAGTAAAGGATGGCCTCGCTGATCGTCTTCAGAAGCTAAGTGTTGGCGACTCTGTAAAGGGTGTCGTTACTGGTGTTGTTGACTACGGTGCATTCGTCAACGTCGAAGGTATCGAAGGTCTCGTGCACATCTCAGAAATTAGCTGGGAGCGTGTGAACAACCCAAGTGACTACCTGAAGGTTGGTCAGACTATCGAAGCTAAGATTATTAGCATCGACAAGGAACGCCTCAGTCTCTCAATCAAGCAGCTGACTAAGGATCCATGGCTCGACGAAGTTGAGCAGTTCAAGTCAGGCGACAAGGTCGAAGGTACGGTTACTCGTATCACGCCATTCGGCGCTTTCGTCCAGATCAGCCCAGCTGTTGAAGCACTCGTGCACATCTCAGAACTCGGTGACGGTAACGACGTAGACCCAGAAAAGGTCTTTACCCTTAACGAGCGTAAGAGCTTTGTTGTTCTCGATATCGATCGTGACAACCGCAAGATCTCTTTGAGCCTTGCAGACAAAAAGAAGAAGTAGTCTCTTAAAAATAAGAGAATAAATTACCCGCTTGACGGGTAGGAAGGAGTTGATAGTGAGCCCAGAAAAAGTACTTGTTGTCGCTGACTCAATTACTGTTGGAGAGCTAGCCGAAACCCTAAACCTGCCCGTCACAACGCTGATCGGGGAGCTGTTTAAGAACGGTATTGTTGCAACTATTAACCAACGTATCGACTTTGAAACCGCTACCATTATCGTTGAGGAGCTCGGCCTTGATGTCGAGCTGCAGCGCAAGGCCGCCAGTACGACCACTGAACGTAAGGTTCATACGTTGTCAGATCATGCCGTCGATCGTCCACCGATTGTCGCGGTGATGGGACACGTTGATCACGGTAAGACGAGTCTTCTCGACGCGATCTTACATACGACAGCAGTGTCCGGTGAAGCTGGTGGTATTACGCAGCATATTAGCGCGTATCAGACGGTGCGTAAGGGCCGTTCAATTACTCTCCTCGATACTCCGGGTCACGAGGCGTTTGCCGCTCTGCGTCAGCACGGTGCGACGCTGACCGATGTTGTGATTATTGTTGTGGCTGCTGACGACGGCGTCATGCCGCAGACGGTTGAAGCAATCCGTTTCGCGCAGACCGCCAATGCCAAGATGGTTGTTGCGATCAACAAGATGGACAAAGAGTCTGCAAACCCTGGCCTCGTAAAAGGTCAGCTGGCTGAGCGCGGCGTGATTCCAGACGATAAGGTTTGGGGTGGTGACGTGCCAATGGTTGAGGTAAGCGCCAAGACCGGTCAGGGTATCGATGACCTGCTCGATACGGTTCTGCTTGTTGCTGACTTTGAAGAACTCAAGGCGGATATCGATGTGCCAGCTGAGGGTCTCGTCATTGAATCACACATGGAAACTGGTCGCGGTTCTGTGGTGAGCCTGCTCGTTGAGCAGGGTGAACTCAAGCCAGGACACTTCTTGGTGGCTGGTACGGCATACGGAAAGGTACGTACACTGCTTGATTTTGCCGGTAAGCCGCTTAAAAGCGCCGGTCCTTCAACGCCTGCGACCGTGACAGGCTTTAAGGAATTGCCGCAATTCGGTGATGTCTTTACGATTGTGAAGAACGAAAAAGAGGCCCGCAACGCTACGATGCAGGCTAAGATTGAGCGTGAAAAGAACGCCGCGAGTACCAACGTGACTGGCGCGGACCTCCTCAAAATGATGACTCAGCAAGAGCAGGCTGAAGAGCTTAATGTGATTATTAAGGCTGACGTTCAGGGCTCACTTACCTCTGTCATCGATAGTCTTCGCCTGGTTGATACCGAGGGTCGCATTAACCTGCGTATCGTCGGTAGTGGTGTTGGTAATATTTCAGAGAGTGACATCCGCATGGCAGAAGGTGGCAACACGATCATCTACGGCTTCAATGTGGAATTACCGCCAGCCGTGAAGCGTCTTGCGATGCGCGACAAGGTTCAGGTGCGTATTTACAAGGTGATTTATGAGCTTCTCGATGATGCGCGTAACTCTATGGAAGCCCTGTTGGCTCCTGAGGTCGTTGAGACTGAACTCGGTAAGCTGACAATCAAGGGTGTCTTCCGCACGCTGAAGGATGAAGTGATTGCTGGTGGTGAAGTGACAGGCGGCAAGGTAGTGCCGAATGTCCTGGTGCGCGTAAAGCGCGGAGATGAGCAGATCGCCGAAGTGGAAGTCACGAAGGTCCAGCGTCAGCAGCAGGAAGCCAAAGAAGTCTTTGAAGGTGAAATGTGTGGCCTTAGCCTCAAGACAACAAAGAAGCTCCTTCTTGAAGAGGGTGACAAGCTTGAGTTCTTCACCCGTGAGCTGGTGAAGCGTACACTGAGCTAATCATTGACTGATTGAACTTGATAAGCGGGCGTCACAGAGGTGGCGCTTGCTTTTTTATAGCCGCCGTACTATGTTAAAAATATAGAGCAAGATTCTATGCAGGGAGTTGACCATGGAGCCTAGGTACCATTCAGACGCAGGCAGAATCGACGATGGGTCGCAGGGGCAACATACTGCCGTGACTATTGAGCGAGAGCCCGAGCAAAGAACCCCTGACAAGAATGATCACTCGTTTACAGTCGACGCGGCCCCTGAGTCGCGTTTTGCTTTTTCTGGCAATGCCATAGGCGCCAGTGGATTCTATGAGGTGCGAGAGGCTGAACTTGCTGATCTCGTGGCCCATCGTATCAAACTGGGCGCATTCACCCTGCATCGCACTCGCGAAGAATTAGACCAAGAAATTGCAGTCAAGGCGGCGGCATATGAAACAGAAGCCGCACTTACGGAACAGCTGCAGATCGAAGCGTGGCGTCTTGAGCAGCCAGGTATGACCGAGGATGAGCTGACCCTTAGACTTGCCGAGTATCGGCTTCAAATGGAGCGTGTACACGAGCTGCATACCGTTGAGGCATTCCGCCGGATACGCCGCTTTGGGGCGCTGAGTGCGTGGAACGATAAGGCTACGGAGTGGTATGCGGGGCTGACGCAGCGATCCAGAGTAGCTGTGGCCCTGGGGATGACAGCCGTGAGCTCGGCCGCCAGTGGCGTGGCGGCACTGAGTACCGACGCGCTCGGACCAACCGCGGCCATGGTTAGCGGAGGACTACTGGCGGGCGCACGCCTTTATAAAACGTACAGTCAAGTGCGATCGGGGCTATACCGTGATCTGCAGGACTCTATCCAAGAGGAGTGGTCGCCGGAAGAGGTGAGTGACACGTCAAAAAGCGCCATGGGCCGGGCGGCGCTTGCTGCGAGTGAATCTTCGAGCGGATTTTGGTCAGGCATGAAGCGACGACTGGTTAACCGCAAAGCACGCCCCGGTGGGGCAGCCTCAATAGAGGAGGCTGCCGTTGATGGTGAGATACAGCGCGACGCCGAGGCTGTGCATACCGAAGCCATGTCGCGGATGGAGCGTCGTCGACGGGAGCGGATTGAACGGGCCGACAAGGTCAATAAGCGCACGCGCATTGCGATTATTGGCGCCGGCGTTTTAGCGGTATTCGGCATTGGTAGCCGGTTTATAGACTTTGGCAAAATCACCGACTTCTTTGACGGCAACCCTCCAGTGGGCGGTTCAACAGACTCGCCAAGCCCAACACCTACGCCATCGGCTAGTGTATCGGAGTCACCGGTCGGCGAGCCGGAGCCATCACCATCGCCGCCATCAGCTCCTCCCGAAGCTCCACCACGCCCACCTGTTTCGCCGCCACCTCCCACTGTGCCGGCTTACAGCGCTGAGGCGCTAACAGTTGAAGACGGAGAAGGGTGGTACCAAACTTTTTCCGAGGTGAATATTACTGACGCTACTGATCAAGCAAACCTACTGTCACGAGTTGGTCCCGAACTTGTTGCACGTGACTGGGCCTACCTAACGCCCGAGGGTAGCTACGGGATTAGTAGGCCGGGTATGTTGCCGCAAGAGGTGCTCGACTTGATTACAAGTAGTCGACATTAGGCTACGTAATGAAAACAGCCTGTCGCAAAACAGGCTGT
>CBIHLX010000040.1:0-7164 GCA_966210935.1 uncultured bacterium
CATTTGTACCACCTCGCGCCAAGCTATCACGAATACGCTGCTTGAGTTCACGACTCAGATTCTTCGCTACAGGCTTTGCACTTCGCATCGGCAGTTCACGTGGCAACTTATCAAATCCATAGAGACGACCCACCTCTTCCACGACATCCTCAGCAAGCTCGATATCCATACGCCAGAATGGAGCCCAATAAAACAGGGTTGGCTCGCTTGTGCCAGGTTTCTCATAAGCCTCGATCTCAACATTCGTCAAAAGTTTTACAACCTGACCAGCATCTAGATCTAACCCAAGGCGACTATTAATAAACTCAACCTCAAGCGCTTCTGGACCACCCATAGGAAATCCCATATCAGTCGCTGAATCAGCGCGCTTCACATCAAAGACCTCACCCGCCTGCTTACCGCCTGCAATATCCTGCAGGGCAGTCATAAGAAGACCAAGGACGCGGTCGTTTTGTAGTGGTGACTGGCCCTTATTGAAGCGAGTTAACGCATCAGTGAAGACACCGTGACGCATGCTAGTCTTGCGAACAGCATACATATCAAAAGTTGCCACTTCGAGTACAACATTTTTAGTTTCAGCGGAAACTTCACTGTTGCCACCGCCCATGATGCCTCCAAGCCCGACAATACCTTCACCGTCGACGATGACAATATCCTCATCGCTCAACTCATAGGTCTTTCCGTTGAGTAATGTTGCAGTTTCACCCTTTTGAGCAAGGCGTGCGCCAAGCTTTTGACCACGAAGTTTATCGTAATCATATGCATGCACTGGCTGCGCCGATAAGAGCATAATGTAGTTCGTAAGATCAACGACATTATTAATTGCCTTGCTTCCCAGACGCACCAATTCACACTGGAGCCATAGCGGGCTTGGCTTAATCTCTATGTCCTTCATGGTAACCGCCATAAAGCGCGCTACTTTTTCAGGAGCTTTGTTGAACACTTCTAGGCTCAAGCCTTCGCCACTGCCAAATTCAGGTTTATCAAGATACCATACTGGACTCGTAAATGGCTGGCCAAAAATACCAGCAATTTCTCGCGCCACACCCAGTTGGCCAAAGCAGTCCGGACGATGTGTAAACATCTTGTTTTCGATATCAATAATTGTGTCGTCTAAACCATACGCCTTCGCAAAACTAACACCAGGTTCGATTGCGAGGCCGACTGGCCGCGGTTCCGCTGGATCAATTTCAATAATGCCGTCATGATCACTATTAATAGCCAGCTCGTCTCCGGCCGCTAGCATGCCGTGACTCAGCACACCGCGCAGCTCACGTGAGCTTAAGACAAATGGCTCTTCGTCATCGAAACTTGCCGGTACGGTACTTTGCGGCGGCAACCAAACAGCAAAAATTCCCGCTCGTGCATTCGGCGCGCCACAGACCACCTGGACAAAGCCGCTATCATTGCGCGGCACGTCAGGCGTCACGCCACCGTCATCCACCAAGCATACGCGTAAACGATCTGCATTTGGATGCTGCTCAGCACTCACGACATTCACGACGACTGCGTCCGCATACTTCCGACCCAGGTCAACAACATCTTCAACGCCACCAAGCTGCTCGTTGATCCGCTTCACGAGCTCGTCAACGGAAGGAAGCTCGAAATTAATATATTGCTTAACGGTATTTAAACTAACTTTCATCTAAAACTGCCTCAAAAAGTCTAATTTTGCACTCTCAAAATGTCGGACATCTTCGATGCCGTACTTCATCATCACCAAGCGGTCAATGCCGCAGCCAAACGCAAATCCAGTGTATTCATTTGGATCAATATCGGCAGCGCGCAGCACATTCGGGTGAATCATACCGCAACCAAGCAACTCAATCCAACCTTCACCAGAACACACCTTACAGTTTGGATCCTTGCCCTCGCAAAACGGACAGCTCAGGGCAAACTCAAAGCTTGGCTCGGTAAACGGAAAATAGAATGGATTAACGCGAACGTTCAACTTTTTACCATAGTATTCTTCCAGAAATCCCTGAAGCGTCGCGATAAGCATACCGGCATGCACACCCTTGGCGACATAAATACCTTCCACCTGATAGAAGGTGTGTTCGTGGCGTGCATCGAGATCTTCATTACGGAAGACGCGGTCTGGAACCACGGCTGCAATCGCTTCGCCGCTATCCAGCTGGGCGCGATACTTCTTGAGAACGCGGTTCTGCATTGTGCTCGTGTGCGCAGGCGCAATCAGCGGATCACCATCACGATCCGTCTCGACTGTCATGAACGTATCATAGTCGTCGCGTGCCGGGTGACCTTTCGGGAAATTGAGCGTTTCAAACATGTGATACTGGTCGTCAATTTCGCGAGAATCTTCAATTACGAAGCCCATGCGCTCAAATATACCGGATAGTCGATGGACTTCCTGCATGAGCGGATGAATCGACCCTTGGATGGTCGAAAGCAGCGCAGGCGCACTAGCGTTAATATCCCAAGGTGCCGTCACATCAAGCGGGGCAACCTTCGCACTTTCGAGCATTGCATCTCGATCAGTCACGGCAGCGTCAAGCGCCTGTTTTAACTCATTTACCGCCTTACCATATGCACCGCGCTCTTCAGGGGGAAGTGTTGGCAGCACGGCATAGAGCTGCTTTAGTTCCGGTGCTCGCAGAACAGCTCGAGGATCATCTGTGGCCGCGATACGCGCCAGCAACGCTTCGCGGACTTCATCAATGTTTGTCATAACTTCTTTCAGTATACGCTACAACAGGGGTAAAAGCGAGTCTAAATTTGCCCGTTTGCACGCATCATAATGATAACGAGCGCAGCAATCGCGAGGCCAACAACCACTAGCCATAACCATGCCAAGCTGGTCGTACGCTTTGTCCCTTGCATGTACTGAGAGTCCTCTATATTTTCGAGTTTATTTTCCGACTCAGCGCGGCTTCGCGCCTTCTCCTGCAGCTCAGCCGCAATGCGTCGCTGCAACTCGCTTCGTTCTTCGTTCTGTCGAATAAATAATGCCATACTCTTAGTATACCACTCGTGTTTATTGTCAGAGTTCTATGCTATACTAACGCCATATTTCACTATAAAGGAGGAAATACATGGCTACAAAGAAAGCCGCTTCGACGACGAAGAAATCGACCGCCAAAAAGGCACCCGTCGCTAAGCAAACTACAACCAAAGTTACTACTGTAAAAGCCGTTGAGGCTCGTCCAGCAGTTAAGGCAGCAGCCGCATCTCCAACTAAGTCACTGTTTGGTCGCGTCAATCGCGCGCCACTCATTGCTGCGCTCATTGCCGAGTTTATCGGTACATTCTTGCTTGCAGCAACGGTAGTTGCCGGCCAAGGCCAGCCAATCCTCGTGCTGTTTGCGCTTGTCGGTATCGTTCTGACAATCGCCAGCCTGTCTGGAGCATACGTCAACCCAGCCCTAACGATCGCTGGATGGGTAAGCCGCCGCCTCACTGGTCTGCGCGCACTTGGCTACGTTATTGCCCAGGTTCTCGGTGCAATGCTTGCGCTCGTGCTGCTAAACGCCTTCGTGCAGGCCTCGGCAACTGATAGCTCGGCACTTCTAAACCAGACTGCCAGCCTCTACAAAGCCGCTGAGATTCCAGCTGGCAAAGAATGGCTCGTTTTGAGCGCCGAACTTATCGGTAGTATCATTCTTGCCTTTGCGTTTGCTGCGGCAACTCGCATGGTTCTTGACCGTGCCGCACGTGGCCTGACTATCGGTCTTGGCTACTACATCGGTCTCATGATCGCTGGCTCACTCGCAGCTGTCATTGGCGCTAGCGCAATCCTTAACCCGGCTGTCGCTATCGCACTCCAGGCAATCACCTTTACGGATGTTTGGCCAATTGCGATTTACGGCCTCACCGCAATCGTCGGTGCCGTACTCGGTTTCCTACTCCACGACTTCCTGAGCAACTCAGAAAAAGAAGCGTAGGTACAACTACCAATGAAAATCCCGCCGATTATGGCGGGATTTTTTTATGTTAGTCTTCACGACTCGGCTTATCGAGCAGCAGCGGATCAACAGTAGACTCGCTCGCAGCAATCTTCACAATATCTTTATCAACCTTAGCTAGCTCTTTATGTGCTGCGTTATAGTGGTTGACCGTGGTACCGAGCGCATTACCCAGCTTTTGCATATAATCCTCAAAACGACCGATATGCTGACCAAGCTTGCCAACACGGACCTGGATATCTTTCGCTTGCTCTTCAATTTGCAGACTACGAAGCCCCTGTAGGACCGTTTGCAGATATGCCATAAAGCTCGTCGGGCTCACAATAATCACGCGTTTGTCACGAAAAGCATATTCAATTAGATCTCGTGAACTACCACCCGTACCGACGTTATTAATTAAAAGATCATAGTAAAGAGACTCGCTCGGAATAAACATAAATGCAAAGTCCATCGTCTTCTCGCTAGTGCGGATATACTTGCTTGTTTCATCAATACGACCCTTGAGGTCAGCCTTCACGCGCAGCAAGTAGCGTTCACGCTCATCTTTATCGGCGGCTACAATCATGCGGTTGTAATTTTCAAGACTAAACTTACTGTCGATCGACAGCATCTGTCCCTTTTCAAGAAAAATCACCGCATCAACAATCTCTCCATCAGCAAACTTATACTGCATCTGGAACTGCCCTGGCGGCAATACATTCTCAAGCACACTCTGCAGATAGTATTCGCCAAAAACGCCACGTTGTTTTGGATTTTGAAGCACATTTTGCAATGTCTTGAGCTCATCCGCCACGTCGACCACCCTGCGGTTAGTCTCGTCGAGCTTTGCCAGGCGCTGCGTCACGTCGGCCACAAGTTTGGCACTCTCACTGAGCTGCCGCTGGACAGACGTCTGCACCGCCAAGTTACTGCGCTCAAGCTTGTCGCCCATCGTCTGCTGCAGACCAGCGATACTGCGCGACAGCTCAGTGACGTCGGCCTTCATAAGCTCCACTGCACTCGAGTTCCTAAGCTCACGTAATCGGCCGTTTAAGACAGCAATAACCGCTCCAAAACCAAGAATCACTACTATCAACACTATCGAGAGAATTACTATATCCATTCCCTCAGTATAGCATTAGCTATTTAGCACAAAACGCACCAGCACAAGGACGATAATTGCGATAATCACCGCCCACAGCATCGAGCGAAGTCGCATCACCCAACTAAATAGCATATAGGCAACGCTAAAGAGTAACGCGCCTACAAATAGCGCCGTGTACCAAGGTTGCGTATCAAGAATATTAAACACTCCCCATAGTGCCAAAGCAGCCGCTAACCCTACGAGCAATGGGCGGAAAATCTGCAATCGGACCAACCCCCATACTCCCAGCCCAGTCGCAATTAGCACACCAGCAGTATAGCCGTAATTGCCCGACGCAGCACAGCCTTCGGCACCTGCATCACGACAGAATATAAATCTAAATAGCGCAACATCTAAAATCTGGCCCACTACCCATGCCGCCGCTCCGACCCCAAGGCCAACAATACCAACCCATAGCAATTGACGATAGTTCATTGTCACCGCCGGCTCCACCCGTTCGATCAATTCACGTATCTTTACCACATCTATCTCCTCTTAGATGGAGTAAGTATAGTCGATTTTTTATTTTTTGGCGATAGACTGGCGACGCAGTGGCATCCGATCAGCCTGCAAATACCAAACAATACCAGTGACTGCAACAACAATACCGCCGATTACATCAAGTGGCGTGTGTACGAGGGCGAGCACACGCCCAAGGCACGTGAGCAGCGTAAGACTAGCCAGGATGAGAGCAATCCTTTTTGCTCGCGTCTCAAACCATACGGCAAGTGTCAGAAAAGTGGCAAAGAGTGCATGGTCAGACGGAAAACCAGGGTTATTAAGATATGATGCTCCGGCTTCTAATCCTAATAACTCAAAGGGTCGCTCGGTTGCAGGTTGATAGACCACGCCAAGTAATTTGGCAATCAAAAAAGCCGTCAGTCCTGCCATCAGAACCCGGCTATATGCTTCAAATCGACAACCCTTAGGCACACGCAACAAGAGCGCGTAGCCCGCAAGCAGTACAATTGGCAACATAGCGCCATCGGCGAGTATACGAACAAACGTTTCCATAACCATTATTTCAAGTATACTCGCCTAGACACCAGACGCAACTAACCGATACGACTGCTCCTTACTGCCACATACCGCTCAATCTTTTGAGACGTCCAGCCCCGACTGCGCAACTCATGCTTTAACTTGCCGAATAAGGCGAGCCGAAAGGCGCGGTCATTCTTGAAGCCACGTCGGCGGATAATATCTTTAAAAGCCAGTCTCTTCTGCATTGCTCTAAATTCAAATGGATCAATACCGAGTACTTCGGCGCGCAGCTCACCCTTTCGATCGTGATGCTGCAAGATCCTATCAAATCTGGACTCTTGACGATTTTTACGACCAGGCATTTGACTGAGTCCCGGCACAGCCGCCGCCACAGCGGTCACGATTAACAAAGATGTTAAGGTTTTTGTTGACATTCGCATTGCTTAGCCCCCTTATAAGCATTAACTTCTTGCTTATGTTTTCACTATACAACGTGAAAATACGTGAAAAATAAGTGATTTTTGCAACGTGAAATTAATAGCTTAGCCAAGGCCGATCGCTCGAGCCACAACAAGGACTACAATAATCAACGATACCAGAGCCTGTATCATCATCAGTAATTTAGCCCGGTGTGACACTGGGATGGTATCTGCCGAGGCAAAGTTCGTAACATTGGTTGTCGACAAATAAAGATAGTCCATAAACCCCGGTCGCCAAGTATCGTCCGCTAATTTGCTATGAATCATCTGCGGAAACAGAAAGTCACGTCTGCGAACCGAGGCAATTCGATGATCAGGCCCGCTGCCGTCCATCTCCCAATACAATAATGCAAACATAAAAATATTTGTAATATAGATCGTTAGCCCACTTTTCAGTAAACCTTGCCCACTCAGGTGGTCGCCGTGGCCAAAGAGAAACGCCTGAACCAAAAAGATCAACGAAAAGATGTTAATCACTGCAATTATTGCAATCAACAACATCATCAAGCTTCGTCGTATTCGCGAAATTCTACCATAGCCCCCACTCGTAACTACCGCCAGTGCCGCCATTAGCGCAAGCTCAAGCCCTATCACGACAAGCTTGTTATATGGCAGAAATGAGTCGTCTGTAAAATACTGCATGATGGCAACAAACAAC
>CBIHLX010000041.1:0-7079 GCA_966210935.1 uncultured bacterium
ACCATTGGAGAGCTCGTTATCAGCCTCCAGTACACTCACGAGCACAGCGTACTCACACTTCTTTTCAGCACGTTATTTGTCTAGCTCTTTGAGGAAGTCTTCGTTCTTCTTTTTGGTCGCCGTTTCGTCACCTTCGTTCTTCATCTCAAACATAATTGAAATGATTTCATTGCCAGCTTCGTCGGTTTCGCGGTAGATATAGTCACCCTTACTGCCAGAGCTAGCGTCGTTATCCTTTTCAAAGTAGGCGTTTTGGAAGCCAGTGGCACGGAGCTTGTTAAACTCAATCTCACAGTGCTGTTCGAGCGTCTCACCCACCATCTTGGTCGAGAGCTTAGCTTTCATGTCTTTACGGAGCTCAATCTCTTCGTCTTTGAGCTTAATGATATCGTCTTTGGTACGTAGTTCGGCGGCAAACTTTTCCTTGAGGGCAGTTTCAAGAAGCTGCTTTTCACTATCTTTCATTTTGAGCTCGCCAGCTAGCTCGTCGCGCTCTCTCTCAATCTTGTTAACCGCTTCGGTAACAGCAAGCTGCTTCTCGGTCTCGATAGCCTGTAGTTTTGCCTTGAGTTCGGCCAACTGAGTATCCTTTTCGGCAGCGATACGCGCCGCAGATAGCTCACGCTCTGCTTCGAGCTCTTTGATCTTCGCAGTTGCACGCGCTTTAAGGTCAGCAATCTCAGCGTCACGCTTCGCGAGATCCGCCTGCAAAGCATTCTTAGTATTGGCTTCCGCGAGTTTGATAGCACTTTGCTTGTCGCGCTCTAAAAGCTCCGCGCGTTCATGCAATTCTTTTTCAAACTCATGATCACGGACCTGCTTTAATATGTCAGCAAAGCCGGCTTCGTCGACTTTAAATGCTTTTTTACAGTGAGGACAGAGAATTTCGTTCATTACGTCTTATTATACAGCGAACTTATATACCATTACCATCCGACCAGTCGGTGGCGAGGTCAAATCCGTACGGGTGGCGCGCGGCAAAACCGCCAGTGTCGTAAACCTTGCCAGGACCGAGGCTGGTATCGACGACCGTACACCGTGGATATGCGGTGAGATTTGCCGCAATGATTACATACCCATCTTGGTCGATTTTCGCGCCGTCAGAGCGGACAGTATACTGACCCGCTGGGCCGCATAGCTTGATCACGATCGCCATCGGCAAGTCGTAATACGTTTCACGGTGCGCAACACCGCTCGTATCTACGTACACATGCGCACCCTTCGATCTTGTCAGGGCATTTGGCTTTGGCTGGAAGACAATAGGAGCTGGCTTCTCTGGCTCTGGCTCCGCTCGCGACACAACGAGCTCGGTCGGAGCCTCATCGAGCATTGAGCTCGCTTTCTGGAATGTAGTCGTATCTTTAGTACCAAGCGCCGGTAGCCCAGCTTCTTTGAGCATTTCATTTGGTGACTGTCGTGCCGTCATGACCGTTTGACGGATATGACCGTCAACCACCCCAATAATGCGTGACCGATAAATAATGATGTCAGCATCAGACGTCGTCAGCTGCGTATCGACCGATGGCTCTACTACATCTCGACGATCAACAGTAATGTCAGCGGCCTTCCGCGCATGTGCTACAGTAGTAGCCACCGTTCCAACGGAGCGTTTGATACCCCGATCATAACTCGTCACCAATCGCTGCGGCATCGGCACGGTCAGCGCCTGCGCAAGCCCATACCACGCCACGATACACACAATCATCACACCCCACGCAAAAATCAGCAGGCGTTTCGTCTGGGTTTGCAGGAGTAGCTGCTTCTTTGTTAGTTTCTTCATACGATGAGTTATTAATAGTATACACATTGGTTGCGTAAGCATTATAGAAACAAGTCTTTTCGAATCCATCATCATCGGCCGTGCCAATAAAATTCATAGCCTCAAGTTGATCTTTAATGAACAATTTTCGGAGCCGCAAACTATTCGAAAGGCTCAAGCAAAACTTCTCCTTTTCTTGCAGAGAAACCGAAGTGACAGATAGGCTCAAATCTGTTGCGACGTATTATAATTGTTGTATGGATTCTCTATTGGAGGGTATAAAACAGAAGCTTGCAACCATATCGGATGGCAATCTTTTTGAAGAGTTCGCGACCTTTTCTTTAGCGAGCTCGATTCCGGGTCTTGCTCCTGTGAGTGGTGGTGGAGATTTAGGTCGCGACGGCGAAGCACCAAGTGCAGTACTTACGTGTACAATTCAGGCTGACGTAATTGGAAATATGACCAAGTCGCTGAACCGGTATAAAAAATCATCAGGCAAAGCTGGCACCGTGTACGTAGCGACGAGTCAAAATCTATCCAACCAACAGAAGGATAATCTACGAAAACGAGCTGAAGAACTAGGTTTTAATCTTCCGGTCGTGTACGATGCCCCGCACTTCGTCAATGAACTATATAAAGACTCGGACTGGCTACAAAAACTTCTAAGCATATCCGGAGAATTACCGGCCTTATCGAGTATTCCTATCAATACGCGTATTGCCTTGGACGTCCCGATGATTGGTCGTACCGAAGCAGTGGCAGATCTTGAGAAGATACAGGGAGATATTCTCATTACGGGTCAGCCAGGAAGTGGCAAGACATACATAGCTACAGATTTTGCCAACAGACATAACGGATTATTCGTCATATCTGACGACACTACAAAAATTGCAAACGAGCTGCGGCAAAAAACACCTGATGCAATCCTGATAGATGACATACACAGCAAAGAGGCACTTCTCACCAGCCTGAAGGACATACGCACCCGACTGAAGCTAAACTTTAGAATTGTAGGTACTGCATGGGCATCTGGAGAGACCTCTGTAAAAACAGCAATGGGTATCGCTGACACCAATGTCCTACATCTTAAAGAACTGACGAGAAACGAAATAGTTGAAGTGATTGATGCATGTGGCCTCAAAGGCGCAACAAACATGCTGAAGCGTGAAATCGTCAATCAGTCCAAAGGCAAGCCGGGACTCGCCATCACTCTCAGCAGCCTATGTCTTGCTGGTGACTGGGAGAAAGTGTTCAATGGAGACTCTCTTTACGACCTTGTAACGTCCAGCTTTAACGCAAAGCTAGGAAAAAGCGTTACTACTTTACTGTCGTTCATCGCTCTGGGTGGTGACGAGGGTATTAGCCTTAGAAAACTCTCTGATGCTTCTGGGGTGTCAGTGCCTGACGTGAAGGCTATTCTGGATGAGTTGGCTTTTGGAGGTGTGATTAGCTCCAAGGATGACGGTACGGTGCGCGTAGAGCCTGATGCGCTTCGCTACCCGCTCGTTCAGGAGTTATTTATTGATGGAACTGGAACATTGCGGTTTGAGGATTATATAGAGCAATACCCATCAAAAAATGACGTTATAGAGACGTTGCTTGTTACCCTACTAAAAGGTGCATCTATGCGATCCGACAGAATAACTCCCTATCTTGATGCCGGGTTTGCAGCAAAGACATGGGCTTACTATGCCGCACTTGGAAAAGACGAGGCGGAATACGTAGTGGCCAATAACCGCAGCGCTATCGTTGCGGTTTCAGAGCCTGTTTTAGCCTTACAGCCAGAGATCGCTATACGCGAGTTGATGATCGCAGCCGTAGATGATCATCGCGAGTTAAATCAGTACCCAAATCATCCAGCGAGGGTTCTTGATGAATGGGCTGACGGCGCAAAACCAGGGTCGAATGCGGCTATAAAACGCCGTGCACTCTTGCTAAAAGTTACCAGTGAGCTGCTCGAAGAGGGATATCAAGATCAGGTAACAATCGGTCGCGTCATAGCTTCTGCGCTTAATCCACACTACCAGTCGAGCGAATCTGATCCGGGTATTGGATTATCTATTACATTTATTCAGGGTTACATTTCGCCCGAAGAATTCAACCAGATGCAGTCATTGTTTGAAGCCGCAAAAGTCATATACGAGAAGTTGGATAGCGACGAGGCGTTTGTTGAAATACTTTCAGTTGCTGATGACTGGGTTTATAACAGGCAAAATGTTCCGGCTGAGTACCTCGCCGTAATTGGAGAGACTAAGAAGCAATTAGCACAAAACTTCCTTACTAGTCTCCGAGACGCCACAAAGGGACGAAACCTTATCCAGCGTCGCCTCCGGCAACTAGGCCAAGCTATCGGTATGAATCTTGAAATCGAAGTACCGAGAGAATATGCGATTCTGTTCCCCTACGAATCACGCCGATTTAGCCGAGAAGAGGCACTTTTCAAAAAGCAGATTGAAGCGGTTAGAGGCTTGGCCGCGGAATGGGCAAAAGAAGACCCTGCTTCTGTTGTTGATAGAATTGCAAAATTTCAGCGAGAGTCTAGCAATACACGAACAAACTGGCCGAATTACTTGCATCATATACCAGCAATGCTTGCTGAAGCATTGCCAAGCGAGAGCTTGATTCAATGGACTGGACTGTTGATTGCACGTACTACATCTGCCCAATTTACAGCGAGCTTTGCGGATGAAATGGCTAAAGATAAGCCGGATGGTTATCGTGATTTTCTTAAAACTATGTTGATTGATGATGTTCATGGTGTTGGTGCTATGCAGGCGATCATTATGCGATTCACCGTTGTGGAAGAGCCTGAGTTGTTTGAGTTAGCCAAGCCGCTTTTTAGTAAATATGATGGTACTGTCAATACTACCTGCCTACGTGGTGAAGTCCCTCTGGAAAATGAGCTATACATCCTCGACAACGTAACTGAGGATGCTGCGGTCGAGATATGCGGCGGTCTTGATTTTAAATACTCCAAGAATGGTGATGGAAAGACCATGCCCGAGGAACTTCGCAAGAAGTGGGAGCGAGCAATCATCAAGCACTCGACAATCAACTATCACACACTGAGTGACTTAAAGCATTTACTAAAAAAACACCCCGAGCTTGCACTTCCGTGGTTTGAGGACAAGATCAATAAAGAGATCGACCATGAGCACGGATGGCGACTACATACAGACGACGTCGCAAAGGGTCTTATTGGGTCCTTGACTATAGAGGATCGAAAAAAACTGCTAGGAATGATCGATTCCTCTAACGGCAACTACTCTTTTGCGTCGGTACTAGTAAATCAAAACCCCGAACTATATCAAGTACTTGTCGACAATAAAAACGCTAAAGAATTCCATCTTGACCCGCTCGATATCTTCTCCGATAGCTGGGTAGCAATGGCTGAGATAGCATTAAAAGCAAAATATTCGCCTGAGGAAGTGAGGCGAAATAGTTTTCAATTCAACATGAGTTGGTCCGGTAGTGAGTATACTATGTGGCTTGGAAAGCTTGCTGATGTTGAAGAGCATCTGCACAAGACTGATGACGTATCAATCATTGGGATAATAAATAAAATCAAGAAAAATGTCGAGAGTCGCGCTGCCGATGCTAAAGAAAAAGAATATCGCCGGCAAGTTGAAGGCATCTAAGATGAGGAAAGGATTGCTTAAGCCAATCAGCGACCACACTACATCTGTAATATAATAGCGCTGTAGACAAAGTAGGTAAACTACAAACAACCCGAGGAGGAATCTGACGACCATGCGATGCGCAAGTTATAACGTACTGGCCGATGCTTACACTGGCTACGGCGATTATTCTCATGTCGACCCCGAACTGATGCTACCCGGTGCGCGCACCAAGGGTATCGTGGAGCTTATCGACGAGCTGGACGTTGATGTGATCGGCCTGCAAGAAGCTGAAGAGCCACTTGTGCGGGCGCTCGACGAAACCGGTATGTGGCAGACGTTTTGGACGCCAAAGGGCCGCAACAAGCCGGATGGCTGCTTAACGCTCGTACGACCAGGCATCGATGTCCATGGATTTGTCACTCACGAGTACGGGGACGACTCAGGTCATATCATGCAGATACTCACCCTCGGCCGTATCGCGTTTGCCAATACGCATATCAAGTGGGCGCCAGCGGATAGCCCCGACCATATAGGCGTCGGGCAAACGAAAGAACTACTTGACCACCTCGATCATAACCAACAAGCCGTCATCTTTGCCGACTGTAATGATCGACCAGGCGGTCCAGTACGGCAGCTCGTTGAGCAAGCTGGCTTCACGAATGCACACGATGACGAGCCGACCGCTATCGTCAACCAAGAGCTGGTAGCGCTTGATCTGCTAGCTGTGCGCGGCATGACAGCGCGATGCTCTACCAAGCGGTATAACCTTGCGAATATTCCAAACAAAGACTGTCCGTCTGACCATATACCTCTCGTCGCAGAGCTTGATATTTAAATCTTGCCATAAGACCAGGGGCTCCACGGTCTATGTAATCAAATACCGGGCCAGCACCTACACTGGCTCGGTATTTATTTTTTGCGCACTGACAAAAACTAACCCCGCATATTAGTTATGCGGGGTGGCCGGACTTTCCGGCAAATGGAGCAATGCTTTGATAGAGCGAGAGATCACCGCGTCATACGCTTGGTACCCTCGCGGATACGCTCGATCTCTCCCTTGATACGGTCAGCCTCCTCATACTCCTGGAACATGACCGCCTGATCCAACTCGGCACTCAGCTCACCAATACGCCGCATCGGCGAACCAAGCGGTGGCGGTCCAAATGACGGATTACCAAACCCGTCAAGGTTGCTGTAGATCTGAAGCGTGCGGTCGCGCTTAGAGAAGCCGCAATACTGCGCATTCCACGCCGTAAGAGCAAGAATGATTCTCTGGACCATGGCAGGCTGATCGGTACGCTGCCAGGCAGACACCCTGAGGATAGGCTCAACTTCATTGGCATCAACAAAGAAGCCTGCATCCTCGAGAACTTTTGCCATCAGCTCTGGGATGCGCTTGTAGAGCTTGAGGCGAACAACCGGATAGGCCTCGTCGGCACACTCCTCGTACGAGAAGATCACCGAGATCTCTTCACTAGGCATTTTAACTCCTTCGTAGCACTGGACGAGCAAACGCTCATCGACAACAGGACTATTGTTTGTGATTATACAATAGAATTGTCAAATAGCAACTATTCATTTGAGTAAAGCTTTAGCCCAGTCCGCGCATAATGTATTGGCACATAAGCTCGATCCGTATCGACCTGCAAGAGCGTACCGGCGTCACTTGTGATAATGGGGTGCTCCAAAATAAGATGCAC
>CBIHLX010000042.1:0-7023 GCA_966210935.1 uncultured bacterium
GAGTGGCTTTGACGCGCACAAGGACGACCTTCTTAACGCTTTCGCCAGGCTTTAGTGTGACGCTTGGCCAGGTAACTGCAGGTGTGACGAGCGACTGGTCTGCGCTACTAGTCTGTGCCTGGTGAGAGACGGTGCCAGATTGGGTCAGACTGCCACCGCCAAGGTCAACGACATCGGCATACTCCAGGACATCCGAGAGGCTGTCGCCAACGGTGTAAGTGCCTGTGGTGGTGCCGGTGTTCTTGACCATCAGAGTGTAGCGGAGCTGGTCATTTGGCTGGGCGGTTTTGCCATTGGCATCAACAATATTTTGAGTGATATTACTGACTGATTTACTAATGTCAAAATCAGCCTTACATTTGTCATCTTTGTACCAGACTGAGGTGCTACCTTCACATGGCTTGCACTCAGGGCTACTCTCGACGAGTGCTGGATTGAGCGGGCAGCGTGGCTCTGGTGAGATGCTTAGGCTGGTTGCGCAGCTACCGCTTGTCTTGTCGCCAACACTAGTGCTGACGGTGATGGTTGCTGTGTATGCGCCATCTCGAGGCAATGTTTTCTCGAGCTGAGAGGTGGTCGCACTGGCGTCGACGCGGTCGTTACTGACAACTGCACCGGCTGCGTTTTTAATTGTGTAGGTATAGGCAGAGATAGTTGCGCCATCAACAGTGCTAGCGCTCGCATTGAGACGAACCTTTGTCCGGCTGATAGGGGTGATAGTCAGTGCACTACAGCTGGCGTTTGGCCGTTTAACTGGTGGCGGTGGCACGACGTAGACAACGTTGCCACAGTCCAGGGTAATTGCAAACCACTGGCCGTCAATTGATCGCTGGCCGACGAGCGCGCGCATTGGCCAACGCTTGTGATTGTAGCCGTCAGAGAATTCACCCGTATAAACGGTGGTATTAGTGTCGGTAACGGCGACAGGTTGGCGATTACTGACACCCCAGTTGGTGCGTCCGACGGTCTTAATCTGTCCATTGAAGTCATTAGTATAGTAGGTGCCAATTGAGCCATTGGCAATATCTTGGCGGGAGATGCCGAAATGAGTGTAGATTTGACGGATATCATTGCGACCGGCACTATCAACGCCACGGTCATAAACACCGAGAAGATCTTCTTTACTGGTGACGCCACTGTAGATGACATTATCGCCGTTAGCAGCGTTGGTGACCTCTGGTGGAGTGAAGACGGCAAAAGATTGCACGACGAGTGCCAGGGCGGTGAAAATGAGGCCAATACGACGGGTGGCTTCTTCTTTGCGCAGGCGTTTGGCATAGAAGCCAAGTTGACCCACGAGAGCGGGGCTAAATGCCAGATTGGAGACTATTTTTCGAAACATTTGTAAATTGCCTATATTTGTTTATTTTCGTGCTGTGTACCCCAAGATTAGCATAAGAAATATGTTCACTACAATAGCTTGAGTGAACAATATTTTTTCTGGTATAATAAGAGCTATTGTAAATAGCTGAACGTCTGATAAGTGAGGGAACATGGCTAAACAAACACAAGATGGTGGCTCCTATGATGGGTCACAAATCCAGGTCCTAGAGGGGCTTGAGCCGGTACGTAAGCGCCCGGGTATGTATATTGGTAGCACTGGCTATGACGGTGTGCACCATTTGATTAAAGAAATTGCCGATAACTCAATTGACGAGGCAATTGCTGGGCATGCCACTAAAATCAACGTCACGCTACTTGAGGACGGCGGTGTCACGATTGAAGATGACGGCCGTGGTATTCCTGTTGATAAGCACCCAAAGACTGGGCTAAGCACACTTGAGACCGTTCTGACCGTTCTCCACGCTGGTGGTAAGTTTGGTGGCGGTGGTTATAAGGTGTCGTCTGGTTTGCACGGTGTTGGCTCGAGTGTGGTGAATGCACTATCGACACAGCTGATCGCTGAAGTGGTCAAGGGCGGCCAGCTCTACCGTATTGTGTTCGAGCGTGGTGTGACACAAGGTGAGCTCAAGAAGGTCGGCAAGACTGACCGTCCACAGGGAACGGCTATCACATTTTATCCAGACCCAACTATTTTCAAGGAGACCGTCACTTTTGATTACAAATGGGTCGTCAACTATCTGCGCCACCAGGCCTATCTTACGAAGGGTATTTATGTAGCAGTACGTGATAACCGCACAAACGAGCGGGATGCCTTTTACTTCGAGGGTGGTATTCAGAGCTATGTAAAGCATCTCAACATTGGTAAAGATGTCGTCAGTGATAGTGTCTTCTATGTTGAAAAGCAGGTTGAAGAGTCAATGGTCGAGGTTGCGGTTCAGTACAACGATAGTTTTGTTGAAACGGTGAAGCCATTTGCCAACAACGTCCTAACGCCAGATGGCGGTACGCATCTTATTGGTTTCCGCTCAGCGTTGACGCGTGTTATTAATGACTACGCTCGTAAAAACAGTCTCCTAAAGGAGAAAGAAGAGAATCTGAGCGGTGATGATATTCGCGAAGGTTTGACGGCTATTATTCTTGTAAAGCTACCAGACCCACAATTTGAAGGTCAGACTAAGAATAAGCTTGGTAATCCAGAAGTCCGCCGCTACGTCGAGCAGGTGATGAATGAATACTTCGCCTACTATCTAGAGGAAAACCCAGATGTCGCTAAGAAGATCGTCGGTAAGGCGCTGCTTGCAGCCCGTGCTCGCAAGGCGGCTCGTGCTGCTCGTGACAACGTTCTGCGTAAGGGCGCACTTGATGGTATGGGGTTGCCTGGAAAGCTTTATGACTGCTCAAGCAAGAACCCAGCCGAAAGCGAAATCTACATCGTAGAGGGTGACTCAGCTGCTGGTTCGGCTAAGGAGGGTCGCGACAGTAAGACGCAGGCGATTTTGCCACTGCGCGGTAAGGTTCTTAATACTGAGCGTGCTCGCCTCGATAAGATGTTTGCCAATAAGGAAATTGTTGCCATGATTCAGGCCTTTGGTGTTGGTATTGGTGATTCATTTGACGTCAATGGTCTCCGTTACCATAAGATTGTCATCATGACCGATGCCGATGTCGACGGTAGTCACATTGCGACTCTCTTGTTGACCTTCTTATTCCGCTATATGAGGGAAGTTATTGAAGGCGGGTATGTCTATCTGGCGAAACCGCCACTCTATAGCATTAACCGTGGCCAAAAGAAGCAGTACGTCTATGATGAAGCTGCTCTAGAGACAGCGCTACAGAGCATTGTCGCTCAAAAGCAAGAGCGCGGTGCGTCTGTTAATGAAGACGCCGACCTTACGAAGCAGGCAGGTGTTACCATTTCCCGCTTTAAGGGTCTGGGTGAAATGGATGCTGATCAACTATGGGAGACAACCATGAATCCCGAGAACCGTGTCCTTAGCCAGGTGCGTATTGATGATGCTGAACGAGCTGATGCCATCTTTACAAAGCTGATGGGCGATGAGGTTTCACTGCGCAAAACGTTTATTCAGACGCGCGCCAAAGATGCAAAACTTGATGATCTGGACATTTAGTAAGGAATATTTATGAACGAAGACAATACACCAATCGACGAAAATATGCCCCTAGAAGGCGAGATCGTTACCCCTGAAGCAGTATCTGGCATTGAGCATCGTACACTCGAGGACGTTATGGAACATAACTTCTTCCGCTATTCGATGAGCGTGATCGTTGAACGTGCGCTTCCTGATGTCCGTGACGGACTGAAGCCGGTACATCGCCGTATTTTGCACTCAATGAATACTAACGGTAATCGCAGCAACGCAAAGTTTGTAAAGAGTGCGCGTATCGTTGGTGACGTGATGGGTAAATTCCACCCGCACGGCGACTCGGCAATTTACGACTCAATGGTGCGTCTGGCGCAGCCATGGGCACTCCGCTACCCGTTGGTACAAGGCCAGGGTAACTTTGGTTCTATGGATGGCGACCCAGCGGCGGCAAGTCGTTACACCGAGGCGCGCTTGCAGCGCTTTGCTGACGAACTGTTGGCTGATATTGAAAAGGATACGGTCGACTTCCGTGATAACTACGATGGCTCTGAGCAGGAGCCGGTAGTCCTTCCTGCGAAGGTGCCAAACCTACTGCTTAATGGGCAGATCGGTATTGCTGTTGGTATGGCAACGAACATCCCACCGCATAACCTAGGCGAGTTGGTGGATGCTTCGATCGAGCTGATCGATAACGAGCATGCGACTATCGATGATCTTCTCAAGCACGTAAAGGGCCCAGACTTCCCAACGGGTGCAACTGTGTACGGTGGCGCACCAATGAAGCAGGCCTACCTGACTGGTCGTGGTAGCGTGACAATGCGCGCCATTGCTGACATCGAAGAGGTAAAGAAGGGTCGCCATCAGATTGTTGTGACCGAAATTCCTTATGGTGTAAATAAGGCATCACTTGTTGAGAAAATTGCTGAACTTTACAAAGAGAAGAAGATCAGCATTAGCGACCTGCGTGACGAAAGCTCACGTGGTAAAGTTCGCATCGTTGTAGAAGTTAAGAAGGATGGCTATCCAAAGAAGGTGCTTAACCAGCTCTATAAGCTAACAGCCCTGCAGACAAGCTTTAATTACAACATGCTTGCGCTTATCGATGGTATCCAGCCGAAGATTCTTGGCCTCCAGGAAATGCTCCAGGAATTCATTCACCATCGCCAAAAGGTGGTCCGTCGTCGCACTGAGTACGAGCTGCGTAAGGCGAAGGAACGTGCGCATATTCTTGAAGGCTACAAAATTGCCCTCGATCACATCGATGAAGTGATTCGTATCATTCGCGCCAGCCGCACTCAGGAGGAGGCTGCAAATAACCTTATTAAGGAATTTGCCCTTAGTGAGATCCAGGCAGCCGCAATTCTCGCGATGCAGCTTCGCCGCTTGACTGGACTCTCTCGCGAAGAGATTGAGAACGAACTTGCAGCACTCCTCGCAGCCATTAAGCGTTTCGAAGAGATCTTGGCCGATGAGCAAGAAATTCTTGACATCATCAAAGCAGAGCTTCTTGAAATGAAAGAGAAGTATGGTGATGAGCGCCGCTCAAAGGTCATTAATCATGAGCTTGGCAAATTCAGCGACGAAGAGCTGATTCCGGAAGAAGAGTCCGTAATCTTGCTGACGAATGAAAACTACATCAAGCGTACACTCGTCAGTGAATACCGTCGCCAGAATCGCGGCGGCAAGGGAAAGCGTGGCATGACAACGAAGGATGAAGATGTCATTGATCAGCTCATCCCAACCAGCACCCATGACTATTTACTGTTCTTTACAAATAAGGGTCGCGTCTTCCGTCTTAAGGCCTACGAAGTGCCTGCGGCAAGCCTCGCGGCAAAGGGTGTTGCAGTAGTCAACCTGCTTCAGATGCAGCCAGAAGAGAAGATTACGTCAATTATTCGTCACGAAAAGAATGCGAATGATGACGGCTACCTGTTTATGGCGACAACAAAGGGTACGATCAAGAAGACGCCATTTAAGGATTATGCCAATATCCGCACCAATGGCTTGATTGCTATTAAGCTGGACGACGGCGATGAACTGCGCTGGATCAAAAAGACGACTGGTCAGAATGACGTGATTATCTCGACTTCAGCTGGTCAGGCGGTTCGCTTCAATGAATCTGACGCTCGCCCAATGGGTCGTTCCGCTCGCGGTGTGCGCGGTGTGCGCCTCCGACCAAATGATGTCGTTGTAGGCATGGACGTTGTTGATAACGAGAATTCACCACTCCTTGTTATTAGTCAGAATGGCTACGGCAAAATTACCAAGAGTAATAACTTCCCAAGCCATAAACGTGGCGGCGTCGGTATTAAGGCGGCGGTTGTTACGGCTAAGACGGGCCCGATTGTCTCAGTGCGCACACTTGAAGCTGATGCCAGCGAGGTGCTCCTGATCTCAACTAACGGTCAGGCTATCCGTGTGGCACTCAAGGATATCCCGTCACTGGGCCGTACGACACAAGGTGTGCGTATTATGCGCCTTAATGATGGTGATGCGGTTGCCTCAATTGGCCTCATGCCAGAACAGAATCAAGCAAGTGAGGATGAAGAGTAGGGGATATGAATATCTTGTCACCATATATTATTGCAGTACTCGCCGGGTGGATTATTGCGCAGGGTGCGAAATATATCATCGTGGCACTGAAGAATCGTAATTTCGATCACTTCCGACAACTTTACTTATCGGGCAACATGCCCAGTGCACATAGCGCGACTTCGGTTGCGCTATGTGTCGTTGTAGGACTGCGTGATGGTTTTGATTCGGGGGTGTTCGCGGTCGCTGCTTTGCTTGCTGGTATTGTCATGTATGACGCCATGATGGTGCGCCGCTCTTCGGGCGAGCAGGGTTTGGCTATCCATGCACTTATTGCGCTGAGTAAGAATAAAGAGATCATTTTACCGCGCGCTGCCAGGGGTCATACGCCACTAGAAGTAGTTGTTGGAGCTATTCTTGGTATGGGAATCGGTGTAGTTGTATTTTTAGCGACAAGATAATTCGAAGAAAGTGTTGACGCCACCCGGTTTGGTGCGTTATGCTAAGTATCAGTCTGGTCGCCGGCAAGGAAACATCCAAGCCACGAAGCGCGACACCTAAGCTGTGGAGCTTTAACAGATGAACAATGTTCATTAACAATTTAGTTGTGCAATATGAAAGATTTACTTTTAGTAAATCAATCGTATGTCGCATTCAGGTAATTTATTATCTGGTGCGATATATCATCGTCAGTCTATTTTATAGACGTTTCTGATTCGTCAGAAACATCTTTTATGGAGAGTTTGATCCTGGCTCAGGATTAACGCTGGCGGCGTGCCTAACACATGCAAGTCGAGCGGCAGCGCGAGTAGTTTACTACTTGGCGGCGAGCGGCGGACGGCTGAGTAACGCGTGGGAACGTGCCCCAAAGTGAGGAATAACTGCCCGAAAGGGTAGCTAATGCCGCATATGATCTTCGGATTAAAGTATTTATTACGCTTTGGGAGCGGCCCGCGTCCGATTAGGTAGTTGGTGAGGTAAAGGCTCACCAAGCCGACGATCGGTAACTGGTCTGAGAGGATGATCAGTCAGACTGGAACTG
>CBIHLX010000043.1:0-6895 GCA_966210935.1 uncultured bacterium
TGCGAACCGAGTCGGGCAGTGAAGACGCCCGTTGTATCGTACTGAAAACGTGTACTAAGGTCGCGGCTTGGGATAGTAAATGAGCCGTCGCTATATAGCCCAAAGCCGGCGACATACCCCTGTCCAGGAGGAAGTTCATGAACACCTTCATAACGTAGAGGGCTTGCTAGTTGGACGGCGCCACTTACTGCACTAGGAGCGCCATCACCAGCTTCATTGCGAGCAGTCACACGAATTTGATAGCGATCGGCTGGCAGGTTTGATAGTGTCAGGCTGGTTTGCGACGCGGGTACGACAGTGTGGCTTTCCCACTGCGCATGGGTGTCGAGCATGAGGGTTTCAATATGGTATTCGCGAATCGTACCATTGCCACTTGAGGCAGGTGCGCTCCAATTAAGATTGATTTGATTGTTGGATTTTGCCGCAACGACATTTCGTGGAGCTGACGGGCCAGTGATGCTAGCATCTACAGTATAAATAGACACGCGACTATTACCGTCGTCGGCAACATAGAGGCGGTTTTGAGAATCGATCGCCAAGTCCTGTGCCCACTCAAATTGGTTCGGACCATCGCCTGCGCTACCGATCTTTGCAACGCGTTTACCTTGGCTATCGAGAACGTGGATATAATGGTCGCTTGTACGGGCGACATATATCATGCCGTTACTGGCGACGCGGATCTCTCCGTAGCTACCATAGCCTTCGTCTCCAGCGTCTCTGGCTGCACGCTGTCCAAGCGTGGCGATAAGCTGTTCGGACGGGTTGAACTTAAAGATATAGCCAGAACCGGCGGCGGTCATGTAGCTGTTGCCTGCGGTGTCGAAGGTAATGCCGGTGGCGCCGCTGTAGTCACTGATTGGGAGGATTGGATTCCAGTTGCGCAGGAAAGTACCTGTTGGGCTGAAAACTTCAATGCGCCCGCCGCCATTATGACCATCGTCGTTTACGTAGACATTGCCGTTGATAGGGCTGATGGCAAGCGTGGTTGTGCTGGCAAATTGACCATCACCTTGTCCTTGTGAGCCAAACTGGCCAAGATAGTTGCCGCTTTGGTCGAAGATTTGGACCCGAGCCGACTGGGGGCCACTTGTCCATTCGGTGACGTATACGTTGCCATTAAATGGACTGACTGCAACGTCTCGTGGACGGCGGAACTGGCCATTGCCGGTGCCTTCGGAACCAAACGTGAAGAGTAGATTGCGATTATCGTCATATTTTTGAATGCGATGATTGACTGAGTCGACGATATAGACGTTATCAGATTGGTCAACGTCAACGCTTAGCGGTCCCCAGAATTGTCCTGGTTCGGTGCCGTAGTCGCCAAACTGACGAATATATGTACCATCAGATGTAAAGCTTTGAACACGTGAAATATACGGTTCGATCGTGTGAATATTGCCATCTGCTGAGACAATGATATCTTGCGCACCGCTTGGGATACCTGGGGCGAAGCTTTCTGACGCATCGGCAAGGCCAAGCCGTTTGACGTAGGCGCCAGTGTTTTTGTCGAACCATTTGACCGTGTTTGTGCTGGTGACCAGGACGTAGCCGTCACTGGTAACCGCGACGCCGCCAGGTGAGTAGAGATCGCCGGCATTAGCAGCAGGGTAGGCAGCGTACTGGCCGATAGTCCGAAGGTAATTCCAGCTACTATCAAAAACAGTAATCCGGCCGTTATTGTTGTCGGCCATATATATGTCGCCGTTGGTATCGAATGCAATGTCTTCAATGTAACCGAGCTGCCCTGGTCCCGATCCGGCTGTGCCGAACTGGCCAATTGGGGTGTCGTTACTGTCAAAAACATGAATCCGGGAGCCGTCTGCAACGTAGAGGTTACCGTTTGGTGCGAAGCGGACGTGGCCATTGTAATCAAACTCACCGGGGTTGACACTCCCCTGGCTGCCAAACGTGCGCAGGTAGGTGCCGGTCGGGGAATATACGTTAATGCGGTAATTGTCGCCGTCGGAGACATAGATTTCGCCGTTACTCTTCACATCAATACCCGATACCCAGCCAAACTCGCCGACTACGTCTGACCAGTCACCAGGACCGAACTTTAAGAGAAGGTCGCCGGTTGGGCTGAACTTACGAATGACATAGTTGTCACCATCGGCAACGTAGAAGTTGTTTTGATCATCCGTCGTGAAGTAGTACGGTGCGAGAAGCGTTTGCGGTGATCCGATTTGAGAAGTTTGGCGATAGGCCGGAGTGGCAGCCATGGCTGTGCGAAATGCGTCAATAAATCCAAGCGCGGTGCTGACGAGCAGGATGAAGGCCAAGCCCAACGCTGTAATACGTATTCTGAGAGGTTGTTGTTGAAATGTTGATCGTACTGTTGGTTTGATCTGTAGTCGCTGCACCGAATTACCTTATCACTCTTAAATAAGGCTAGATCATGTGGCGCTTCACTAGCAAAACATTTATGTTGTGCTAAGCATAACAATTTTGATGCTGGCTGTAAATGAGATTATTTCTGCGACGATTTGGGGGTGTTGCTGCTGACGATTTTTTGGAGTTTTTGGTCAAAAAGGCTTGCGGCAAAGCGCTTTGATTTGCGGTGGAGGGTAGCCGGGAGGAAAGAGAGGCTTTCGAAACGCTCGATAGCAGTGACGAGGCTTTCGACGGACTGCTCTTTAAAGAGAACGCCCGTTTCTCTGTCCTGCACAATATCAAGAACGCCACCCTTGGCGTAGCCAATCACCGGAGTGCCAGCAGCAAGTGCTTCAACAGCTGAAATGCCGAAGTCTTCTTCATTTGGGAAGAGGAAGCCACTGCTGTGCTGCGCAATGCGCACTAGCTCCTCGTCGCTGACGCGTCCGACGAAATTGATAGTTGGACCCGCGAGAGACTTGAGTCGCTCGGTATCTGGTCCACTACCGATAACGGTCAGTGGGCGAAGGAGGTTATTACACGCTTCAATTGCGAGGTCGAAACGCTTGTAAGGGACATGACGACCCCAGAGGACATAGCCTTCGCGTTCGGTGCGTGGCGGTGGAGTGAAGCGGTCAATCTCAACCGGTGGGTGGACGACGGTACTTGGACGATTGTAGTACTGTTTGATGCGCTCCTGGGTGACAGAGGAGTTAGCGATGAGCACGTCGATACCGGGGATCGATTCAAGATCAATTTTGCGCATCCACCTGACAAACAGGGGGATAAATGGTCGGATCAGGAGGGTTAGTGGTCCGAAGTTAAATTCGTTTTTGAACTCTTCGTAGTGACTCCAGTAGTAGCGGATCGGCGTGTGGATATAGGAAATATGCACTTGGTCGGGGCGAGTTTTGCGCACTTGCTTCGCTTCGGCACTTGTAATGGAGAGGATAATATCAAACTCGGTTAAATCGAGCTTACGGAAGGCAAACGGGCGCAAGACTGGCCAAAGAACATGTTTGTAGCGCAGGAATTTTGGAAGAGCATCTTGCAAGTAGGTAGTGCGCACATCGCAGTTGGCAAAAGCGGTCATTTTATCAGCGTCATAGACCGAGGTATAGATAGGAGCATCGGGGAAAAGTTTATGAGCTTCAAGAACGACGAGTTCCCCACCGCCCATGTTGGTCAGCCAATCGGTAACGATAGCAATTTTTGGCGCTGGCACTAGCGAGCTCCTCGGCGACGAAGAACAGCGCCAATTGTGCGGAATAGAATTTTAATATCTAGCCAGAAGCTCCAGTTGCGGGCATAGAAGAGCTCGATCTTTACGCGTTGCTCAGTGGTGAGGTCGCTGCGGCCAGAAACTTGCCACAAACCAGTGACACCCGATTTTACGCTCAAAAGTAGGGCGGCATGGCGAGCGGCAAACTTGCTGATTAGTTCATTTTTGGGAACAGGGCGAGGGCCGACGAGGCTGAGATCGCCTTTAAGGACATTAAAGAGCTGAGGTAGCTCATCGATAGAGCTGTCACGCAGGAACTTGCCAAATGGCGTGATACGGGGGTCGTCGGCTACTTTAAAGTGCTGCTTGTATTCGGCAACGAGGTCATCGCGACCCATTTCAGCAAATTCAGCGGCGGCATCTTTTTTGCCGTACCGAGCGTCCATAGAGCGAAACTTATACATCGCAAAGAGCTGTGAATAACGCGTGAGACGCATGCTTTTATAGAAGATTGGGCCAGGATTAAGGACGAGTTGGAGGAGGCTAACAGTGAGAAGAAGCGGTGATAGCAGGACAATTAAGACAAGACTGCCGACAACGTCAAACAGGCGTTTAGCGACGGCACCCCAGCCAATGAGGGGAGTTTGGGAGACGGAGATAATCGGGTAGCCTAAGAAAACGTCAACAACGTGCTTGCCAGCGTAGAATTCGGCTTCGCCTGGAATGAAGTGGTAGCCAATGTGATTGACCTGTGCGGCAGAAAGAATGCGCTGGTTTCGGTCAGTGGAATCGTAAAGATCGGTCTGGATGATAGTGGTAATGTGAAGATCGTTAATTTCTTTTAAGGCCTGATCAACCGAGCTGAAATGTGTGATACCTGAGCCCTTCGGCACAAGGTCTTTTGGTCCGGCGATCGCAACCACCTTGTAGCCGCTTTTATGGGTCTCGGCGAGATTAGTAGCAATGTCGTAGGTGGCGGGTGAATTACCGACAATCAGGACACGGCTAATGCCCTTGCCAAAACGGAACATGAGTGAGCGACCAAGACGGAGTAGTTCACGTTCGCAGACAAGCGCAATAAAGGCAATCACAAGAGCATAGGCAGCGACAAGTCGGGCTGGCAGGATGTCGCGCTCGCTGACATACTCCCATCCAATAACAAGCAGGATGCCGACAAAGGCGCCGATAGCGAGTTTGCCCCATTCGGCGAGACGACGGTTGTAGACGGCGGCACGGTAGAGGCCGAGAGAGGCAAAAATAAGAATCCAAAATGGCATGACAATCAGGAAAGTATTGAAATAATCGATCGCAGCAATTTGATTGACGAGCGGCCGTGGGTCGTATTGAACGCGCAGGGTGTAGGCGACAATGAAGGCTAGCATGAGGATAGCGAAGTCGGCGATGACAAGAATGAGACTGTAGACGGTAGTGTTTTTAGATAACATCGGTGGTGCTATTATACCATTTTTCGGCTATAGTGGAGGTAATGAAGCTCGCTTGGCTCACCTCTGTTTACGCCGTTATCCTCCTGATTATTTTTGGCGGTATTGTCGTCCACGCACCCCTGACTGTCTGGCTGGGAACGGTATTTCCTGATTACAGCCCGCTGATTAAGTCGTGGAAAGAAATTCTTATGATACCCGCCGCGCTGCTTGCAGGGGTACTGGTAACCCGACAGGGGTTGTGGCGAGAGCTGAGTCGCGACTGGCTGTTTCGGCTGATCGTAGCCTATGCGCTGCTGCATATCGTACTTGCGATCATTTTGCCGCAAGACACCTTGGCGCAACTGGCCGGGTTTGCAATTGATTTGCGCTACGTGCTTTTCTTTGGACTGGTCTATGTATTGATTCGCCTGGCGCCGCAGTGGCGCAAACAGATCGTGTACGTAGGTGCTATTGGGGCTGTTGTTGTTGTCGGATTTGCGACGTTGCAGCTATTTTTACCAAAAGACACCCTGTCATATATAGGCTACTCAAAGCAGACGATTGCGCCGTATCTGACGGTTGATGAAAACCCCGACTTCATTCGGTACAGTAGTACACTGCGTGGGCCAAATCCGCTCGGCGCCTATGCGGGAATTGTCCTCGGTATGATTACGGCTTTGCTGGTGCGCCGCAAGCTGCCCCTTGAGCGCAAGAAGGTCTTGTGGGCGACAGGTGCTATTGCGGCATGCAGTCTTGTGGCGGTCTGGATTAATTATTCAAGAAGTGCGCTGGTCGCAGCAATTGTGACGGTGCTGATCGTGCTGGGTGTGACGATGTTACGGAGAATGTCGCGGCGCGCCTGGCTAGTTGTAGGCGTTGTGTTCGTAATTCTCGTAGGCAGTTTAGCTGCAGCATGGGAATCAAACTTCGTGTCAAACGTCATCTTGCATGAGAACCCAACGACCGGTGCTGAGATTAGCTCCAATGACGGCCACGTGGAATCGTTAATTTTTGGCGTGGGCCGCCTGGTGGCGCAACCGCTTGGTGCGGGTATTGGCAGTACGGGATCGGCCTCGCTGTACGATGATGACGAAGGCGGGGTGATCATTGAGAATCAGTATCTCTATATTGCGCACGAAACAGGTTGGTTAGGTTTGGCGCTCTTTGTGGCGATCTTTGGGCTTATCATGGTGCGCCTATGGCGAGCGCGAGATGATTGGCTGGCGCTAGGGGTATTTGCAAGCGGTGTGGGCATGGCGCTTATCGGCCTACTACTGCCGGTATGGGCAGATGACACGGTGGCAATCGTCTGGTGGGCACTGGCGGCAACTGCATTAGGAGGGGAAGATGAGTGATAATCGACCAACAAAAAAGCAACGTGAGCTGCTAAATTATCTTAGCAACTTTATTAAAGAAAACGGTTACGGCCCAAGCTATCGTGAAGTGATGCGCGCCTTAGAATATAAGTCCGTTTCAACGGTTGCGACGCATGTCGACGGTTTGATCACTCGTGGTTATCTACGTAAAAAAGACCATTCGGCGCGGTCGCTTGAAGTGGTGACAGGTGAAATGGCTACCGCTTCCGAAGAGAATCCTCACATTGCTTGGCTCAAGGGGGAGATTGCCTTAAGGCGCAGGGTGGACACTCCAGAAAAGCAAGCTGAAGCTGATACTCTGGAATCAGCTCTAAAACTACTTGACTCCACCCCTAATTAACGGATATAATAGCCTTTGTATTCCGGCATAGCTCAGTGGTAGAGCGGATCGCTGTTAACGATTAGGTCGCTGGTTCGAGCCCAGCTGCCGGAGCCATGAAAAGTCCACCCACTAGGGTGGTTTTTTCATGGCCTTATAATTGAACGAAACTAGCTCACTAGTG
>CBIHLX010000044.1:0-6794 GCA_966210935.1 uncultured bacterium
AAAAAATAGAAGGGGCTAAAAAATGCCAATTCACATTCCAGTACAAAACACATCAGTTGAAACTCGCGTAGAAGTTCACTTCAAGTAGTTTCCGATGTGTAGGGCAGCGGCGAACTCCGGTTCGCCAGCCCTCACGATGTCCGCTTATTACAGACACGATGCCAAGCGAGCATGGTGAGGTTTTGCCTGCCAAAAACAAATACAAAATCTAAAAACAAACACACCACCACAATGTCATACCAACGAACTCAACAATTCAGCAGTCGCCGTCAGCAGAGCTGGGGGCGCAACCAGAATACTGTTGCTTACAGTTCGCCGATTAAGCTTGGGCCTGTAGCACATACTGTGCTCGTAGCGCTTATGATTACGGTGCTTGGTTTGATATACTTAACGCAGGCAACGCGTGCAACGGGCTATGATTACGAAGCACAGAAGATTGAAAGCAAGATCGCTGATCTTGAGATGCAAAAGGCCGATCTTCGTGTCGAGAACGCTCGTCTAACGGCACTGCAGAATGTTCAAAACAGCAACGTGGCTAAAGCCATGTCAGAGCCTGAAAAGACCGATTACATCGGCGAATAGACCAACATGCAATTTAATTTAACCCAAGGCACTCGAACCCGAATGCTCGCCATTTTGACTCTCGTCATTATGGCGGTTTTTGTCGTTCGTTTGTTTTATCTCCAGGTCATTCGTCATGAATTTTATGTGGCACAGGCCGATGCTGAGCAAGTGAAGGCGCTCGTCGTTCCGGCGCATCGTGGTGAAATTTACGCGCTCGATAATGGCGTTCCGGAGCCGATCGTTCTTAACGAGACGGTCTATACAGTATTTGCGGATCCAAAAATCGTCAAGGACGAGGCTAAGATGGCGGCTCTCGTTAGAGAGGTGGCAGGTGGTAATGCCAGGCCGAATTTGGAGAAGCTATTATCCGATAAAAAGCGACGCTATGAGGTGTTGGCGACCAAAGTCAGTCGAAAACAGGCTGAAATGATGAAAGATAAGGGGCTCAGCGGTCTCGGTTTTCAGGAGGAGACGCAACGTGTATACCCTGAGGGGCAACTTGCTGCGCAGACGCTTGGCTTTGTGAATGCCGAGGGCAAGGGGCAGTATGGTATCGAGGGGGCGCTCAATGACCGCCTAGCAGGAAAGGACGGGCTTTTGAAGACGGTGACGGATGTTAGTTCGGTACCGCTCACGATTGGTGATAAGAATGTCCGTACTGCACCAAAACATGGCGATAATATTGTTCTGACGATTGATCGTAATATCCAAGGCTACGCTGAAAAGGCACTCGCTGCTGGTTTGGAGCGCTCAAAAGCTACTCACGGTAGTGTGATGATTATGGATCCACAGACGGGTAAAATTATGGCGATGGCAAATCTACCGACATATAACCCTGCTGATTACGGCAATGCGGCAGATGCTGCGGCCTTCAATAACGCGACCATCAGTGCTCCGTACGAGCCAGGCTCGGACGTGAAGGTACTGACAATGGCGGTGGGGCTTGATAAGAATGTCGTGCAGCCGGATTCGACATACAACAACACTGATTTTATTCAGGTAGAAGACCGCACGATCACCAATGCCACTAAAGGTCAGACCGGGATGATTACGTATCAAAAGGCTTTGAATTACTCGCTTAACACTGGTTTTGTGACGGTGGCGCAGCGCCTTGGTGACGGCAAGAACATTACTTATGGCGCTCGCCAGACTATGTATGATTACTTTTACAATCGTCTGGGCCTGGGGCAACTGACAGGGGTTGAGGTGTCTGGTGAGGCGGCAGGGACGGTTCTTTCTCCCGACAGTATGGACGGTGGCGCTGTGCGCTATTCAAATATGTCTTTCGGCCAAGGGCTCGATGTCACCATGGTGCAGGTGTGTGCTGCGTTTAGTGCCATTATCAACGGCGGTACCTACTACCAGCCGAGTGTTATCGCCGGAACGATGGATGAAGAGGGTGTGGCCTTTAGTACAAATACTCCGAAAGTTGTTCGTCAAGGTGTCGTTAAGGCCGGTACGTCGGATAAGATTCGAGCAATGGTGCATGAAGCGCGGGCAGCGTTTTACGCAAACAATGACCGTTCCGGGTACTATACGGGCGGTAAGACTGGTACCTCCCAGACAATTGAAAATGGGCTATATGTAGATAATCAGACAATTGGTACGTATCTAGGATTTGGTGGTGAAGACGGTAGTAGCACGGGGCCGAAGTATGTCATAATGGTGCAAGTATCTGGCGAGGGGATGAACCTGACCGGATCGGCTGATGCGCTTCCGATTTTTACCGATATTTCAAACTGGATGCTTCAGTATATGAAACTGCAACCGAAAGGATAAATGATGAACGATATGACCCTGTACGAATTTACCCACGGGCTGTCTGGCACCTTCTTATTGAGTGTTGCCGCATTTCTCCTGGCGATGCTTCTGACCCCAGTCTACACTTACTTAGCGTATCGCTATAAGTTTTGGAAGAAGCAGCGCACGACAAGCACGACAGGTGAGGAGCTTGAAGTGTTCAACAAGTTGCATGCAACGAAATTTAAGCGTCATATCCCAACGATGGCTGGTGCGATTGGTGTCGTCGCGATTACGATTGTGACCTTTGGGTTTAATCTTGACAGGGCAGAGACATGGTTGCCGCTCGCAGCCCTTCTCGGTGGTGCGGCCGTTGGCCTGCTGGATGACGTAATCAATCTTCGTGGTACAGGTAGCGGTGTTGCTGGGCTGCGCTCCAGCTTGAAATTCGGCATGATTACAGTTATTGCTATTGCACTGGGTTGGTTCTTTTACGCTAAGCTTGGTTATACGACAGTGCACATTCCTTACCTAGGTGACCTGTTTCTGGGCTGGGCGATCATACCGCTGTTTGTCTTGGCGGTAGTTGCGACGAGTAATGCGGTAAATATTAGCGACGGTCTCGACGGGCTGGCTGGTGGGTTGCTTGCAATAAGCTACGGCACGTTTGGCGTCATAGCGCTACTCCAGGGTCACGTGCTGCTTTCTGGCTTTTGTTTTACGGTCGTAGGCGCGCTACTTAGCTACCTATGGTTTAATATCTATCCAGCCCGGTTCTTTATGGGGGATGTTGGTAGTTTCGCCTTCGGTACGAGCCTTGGTGTAGTAGCAATGCTGACAAATACGCTCTTCCTACTTCCACTTATTGGCATCATCTTTGTGATTGAGGCGGGTTCTAGTTTGATCCAGATCCTAAGTAAGCGTTTCAGGGGTCGTAAGGTGTTTATTTCAGCTCCGATTCATCATCATCTTGAGGCGGTTGGTTGGCCAGAAACCAAAGTAACGATGCGCTTCTGGGTCATCGGCTGTGTTGCCGGCTTTATCGGTATTATGCTGGCGCTGGCCGGAGGGCATATCTAGTCTATGGACAAAGCGCGACGTGCGGTGGGACGCGTGAGCGAGACGGTGCGTGGCGTTGTTGTGCGACGACATCGCCCGGATTATTTTATTTTGCTTTTCATGGGGCTCCTTATGCTCCTTGGGTTGGTAGTGATGTATGCCATTGGCCCGCAGCGCGCCAATGTCCTCAATAACGCCTACGGGACAGACTATACGAGTACATATTTCTTTATCAAGCAGCTGACAAGTATATTGGTTGCATTGATGGGGTTTGCATTCTTTGCGTTACTTCCGCATGCCTGGCTTAAGAAATACGCAGGTAAGATTTTACTCGGTGGCTTTGCGGCTTGTGCGCTGCTGTTTATCACAGGCAATGTACTGGGGATTGATGCAATTGCAAAGTGCGCACTTGGAGCATGTCGCTGGTTTGAGCTAGGGCCTCTTGGTAGCTTTCAACCTGCGGAGTTTTTGAAGTTGGGTCTGCTGCTGTTTGTCGGTGGCTTTTTGGCAATGAGGATGCGCCAAGGAAAAGTGAATGATATTCATGAGACAATTATTCCGCTCGGTGCGGTTGTGCTGGTGGCGGCGATTTTTGTGATCGGCATACAGAAAGATATGGGTACCGGTATAGCGATGCTAGCAATTATTGCCAGTATGCTGATGGTAGCCGGTCTAAACAAGAGGGTGGGGCTGATGCTTGCGGCAGGCGCACTCTTGCTGGGTATGTTTATGATTGTAATTGCACCGCACCGTATTGAGCGCGTAAAAACCTTTTTGTCGGGCGACAGTATGCGCACGGAGGAGAATCGTGACGCCAACTACCACATTGACCACGCCAAGATAGCGATTGGTAGTGGTGGATTCCTCGGAGTAGGGATTGGTAATAGCGTCCAGGCGACAGGCTACTTGCCGGAGGCGATTAATGACTCCGTGTTTGCGATTATGGGTGAAACCTTTGGATTTATCGGGCTGACGGTTATATTGATGATATTTTCGGCGCTTTTATTGCGGCTATTGAAGATATCAGATCGCTTGCCCGATCCGTGGATGCAACTTGTCGTGGCGGGTATCTTCGGCTGGGTTGGTGCGCATGTTATATTGAATGTAGCAGCCATGATAGGGGTATTTCCACTGACGGGTATCACGCTACCACTACTTAGTTTTGGTGGAACGAGTATGATATTTAGTGCAGCTGCCCTTGGTCTGGCTTTTCAGTTGTCACGCTATACAAGCCATCGGTCAGTAAGTAAGGAGAATGGGTATGAAGATTCTAGCAGTCGGCGGGGGGTCGGGCGGCCACGTTACGCCAGTCGTCGCGGTACTACGCGAGCTTAAGGCACGTCACCCTCGGGCGGAGCTGCGCTTTTGGTGCGACAAAAAATTCGGACCTCAGGCCCGTAGTATCGTGCACCACTATGATCCGAAGCTGAGGGTAGACACGATTCTCGCTGGTAAGTTGCGTCGGTATAACAATATGACTATCTGGCAACAGATGGCGCATCCGCGAACAATTTTTCTACCAAATGTGCGAGACATGCTGTTTGTGATTGGGGGCTTCGTGCAGAGCATCGTTAAGCTAACGGCATGGCGCCCTGATGTTGTGTTTACTAAGGGCGGATTTGTTTGTTTGCCAGTTGGATTGGCGGCGAAGTTACTCGGTATCCCGTTAGTGATCCACGATTCAGATGCTCATCCGGGTCTGACAAACCGAATTCTCGCGCGCTTTGCCTCGGCGATTGCAACAGGGGCGCCACTCGATAATTACGGGTACAATCCAGAAGTTAGCCGTTACGTCGGTATTCCTATCAGTAGTGACTTTAAGCCGCTAACTGAGGCCGAAAAAGAGCAGGCAAAGGAAGAGCTTGGGGTTGATCCGGAGCGACCACTTGTAGTGGTGACTGGCGGCGGACTGGGTGCCAAGCGGATCAATGACGCCGTTGCGCTGATACTAGATAAATTACTAGAGCGAGCGTCGGTTATTCTTGTATCTGGTGCTGGTCAGTACGATGAGCTGCGCGCCATCACACCACAGGCTGATGATCGCTTTCAGCTGCATGCTTTTGTAAGTCAGGGTATGGCGCGCATGTTATCTGCAGCGGATATCGTTGTGGCGCGTGCTGGCGCAACGACTATTCTGGAGTTGGCAGCCTCTGCAACGCCAACAGTGCTTATCCCAAACGGCTATCTAACTGGCGGCCACCAGCTCAAGAATGCTGCCGCTTACGCTAAAGAGGGTGCTGTGTCGGTCTTGGACGAGCATGCGATTGATGCTGATGCTACCGTGTTGCTGACTGAGTTGATGGCGCTTTTGGCTAATAAAGAGCGCCAGGCCAGCATGTCCGAGGCTTTTCATAAGTTTGCTCGCCCTCATGCGGCCCAAGATATGGCCGACATGATCATAGCAGCAGCCAAAAAGGCCTAAATTTGCTACAATAACCACAAGCAGTATGGGCCTATTCTCAAAAAAGAAACCTGATTTACCGCGTCGCCGTCAGAGCGACGCACTTAATGACTCGCTTGATGAGCGGTATACATTTCGTCGCAACCAAACGCTCACCGGTAGTGCGTCCCCGCGTGTCGTGACCGCCAATGATATGTCGGCGCAAATCCGCTCACCGCGAGCGCACGCGCATGAACTGGCGCGACGGCGCCAGCATGTTGGGAGTATTCTTTTTGTCACGCTGCTCGGTTGTGTGCTGCTCGGCTTTTTAATTATGCAATTTACCGCTTCCGTGACCGTCCGTTCCAGCGAACTGACTATGCAGCTTGACGATCGCTATAGTCGGGATATCGAAGATTATTTCAATCGGCAGCCTATCGAACGGTTGCGTTTCCTGTTGCGCGAGGATCGCCTACTCGCTTATCTGCAGTCGGTGGCTCCTGAAGTAGCAAAAGTGGACGTAGAAGGCTCTGTCGGTTACGGCAATACAGCCTTTGCCCTTACGATGCGAGAGCCGATCGTGGCATGGAATATTAACAATAACCGCCAGTATGTCGATACGTCCGGTACGGCGTTTACGCGCAACTACTATGCTGACCCTAAGGTGCAGGTGGTGGATGAGAGCGGTATTCAGATTAGCGGCGGCGAGACGGTTGCCAGTAATCGCTTCCTCGGCTTTATCGGCCGCGTAGTTGGTCTCGCGAAGTCCTCTGGCTACACAGTCACTGACGTAATTCTCCCTCGCGGGATGACGCGTGAAGTTGACATTAAGCTCGAAGGGGTAGGGTACCCAATCCGTTTCTCGGTGGATCGCCCAGCAGGGGAGCAGATTGAGGATATGGATAGGGCGCTCACTTGGCTGACCGCTAATAGTCAAAATCCTGAGTACCTTGATGTTCGCGTTAGTCGACGTAGCTACTATAAGTAGGGAAGAGACTTCTCTTCCACTCTCCTACTCGTGTTCTACTTTTGTTCGTATTTAGATATAAAG
>CBIHLX010000045.1:0-6449 GCA_966210935.1 uncultured bacterium
AGCGCCACCATGAAGCCGCTGTAGAACCAGATACCTTCGAGAATAATATTGTAGGCCACGAGGTTACGGACAAAGTCCTTCTTACCTTCGGTCGTCGTGATATCAAGCGTGTCTTCGGTCATGCGCTTGATAAACTTGGTCTCAAACTCTTCCTTGCGAGCCATTGATGGCGTCTCGACGTGGGCGGCATAGGCGTCGTCGCGGTCGATTGGGACTGTTTCGAGCACGTACTCAAATGACATACAGTGGTTCGCCTCTTCCCACATTTGCTTGGCGAGGTAAAGATGACACTCAGCAGCATTAACGTATGGATACACACCAAACGCCAGTGCCTTGTTCACGAGCAGCTCATTTGGGTTGAAGTAGCTCATGAGGAAAGTCAGTGCATGACGCTCTTCATCACTCATCTTCTTCCAGTCGGCTAGGTCTTGGCCAAGCTGGATTTCATTTGGAAACCACGTGTTAGCCACTGCCTGGTTGTAAAGATCCATTGCCCATGGGTAATGGACTGGCTTCAGTAGAAGTCCGTCTTGAATACCTGTTCCTAAAATTCCTGCCATCTTACTCCTCCTCTAGCTTTTACGCCGCTTGTTCAAAGTCATCAGACAGAAGGCCCTGTCGGATACAATAACTCGTCAATTTTAATACTTGTGTCTCGTGACGACTGTATTCAGCAGCCAATTGCGTTCGCTCTACACCCGTAATATCGCCGTAATGCAGTGCCGATTCGGTCGCATTCATAGCTTCAAGTGCTTCATCTCGCAATACGAGTGCTTGGTCGTGTAAATGATTTTCTACATCCAGCGAATACAGCTGGCCGTTCTTTTCGTGTCCCATAACTTAGTTTCTTTCGAGGACTCGGGCTGCTACTGGCAGCCCATGCACATCGTCAAATCAGCTGGATCGAGTGGTGCCGCGATCTGGCCCAGACCCTTACTGTTAGCGTCTTCCTGAGCTTGTGCCTGTGCGTTCGCCATTGCCTGGTCGATTGCTGCAAGCTTCTCCTCAAGTGTCATGTCGTCAGTGATGATTTGTGATGCGTTCATAGTCCTACCCTCTCAAATTATATTTAGTTTATCTGTGAAATTTCTTATGTTCGTCGTGCTATACGCCAGCTTCTTGCTTCTTGGCGAAGCCAAAGCCGGTCTTGCGCGGGCCGCCGCTTGCTTCTGCTTTGTTGACCTTGACGGTACTTTGCTCAGCAGTGTGACGTGGCTTCACGTGCAAGTAGTATGTTGTCTTCAGACCACGCTTCCATGCTGCGGTATAGATATCGATGTAATCGTCGATGTTGCGTGTCTCAAGGTACATATTACGGCTGATTGCCTGGTCGACCCACTTCTGTGCCCGGGCCGCCACTTCGATGAAGGCATATGGGCTGAGTTGGAAGCTTGTTTTGTACACGTCCTTGATGTGCTGTGGAATTGCATCAATTTGTTGTACATCACCCTGCAGGCGCAGTACGTCTTCTTTTACCTCATCCCAAAGTCCGAGTTTCTTAAGGTCGTTGACTAGGTTGACGTTGACTTCAAGGAACTTACCGTTAAGTGTTGCGCGGCTAAAGATCTGTGCAAACTGCGGATCGATACCTGGTGTGGTACCAGAAACGTGGGCGTTGTTGGCGGTTGGGGCGATCGCCATGAGTGTGGCGTTACGCATACCCTTTTGCACCTTAGTGCGGAGGGTGTCCCAGTCGAGGCGCTGCTTGCGGCTGATTTCAACCGTCACCTGGCGGTCGGCGTCGAGCTTGGCAAGCGTATCGATTGGCAAAATACCTTGACTCCAGCCACTTCCCTCAAAGGTTGGGTAGCTGCCGCGTTCCTGCGCAAGATCAGCACTAGCGTCGATCGCGTGGTAGCTGATGAACTCAGTGAGCTGGTCGATCAGTTCGTACGCTTCTTCTGATTCGTAGCTGTGTCCTAGCTTTTCAAGTACATCGGCGAAGCCCATCAGGCCAAGGCCAACAGCGCGGTTTTGAAGGTTCGAGTGCATCGCCTGTGGAATCGGCGTATTTGTCAGGTCACACAGGTTGTCGAGCTGACGGATTGAGACGCGAACGGCCTTTTCGAGGCGATCCCAGTCCCATGTCCTATCTTCACGAAGGTGGACTGACAGGTTGATGCTCGACAGATTGCAGACCGCTGTGTTGTCTTTATCCTGTGGAAGCGTAATTTCGGTGCAAAGGTTCGAATGGTGAATGGTACCAGTGTTGTTATTGAGAGCGCGGACATTCATCGTGTCCTTCCAGGTCAGCCATGGGTGGCTAGTTGCCTGCAGTACGGTCAGAATCTGGTAGAACTGCTCGCGGGCGCTGATCTTGCTAAAGTCACGTAGCTTGCCAGCTTCGGCGAGTTCTGCGTATTCCTGGTAGCGCTTTGCAAATGCGTCACCGTAGAGTTCGATCAAGTCAGCGGTTTCTGCTGAGTCAAACAAGTACCAGTCTTCACCTGACTGCACGCGGCGCATGAACTCATCGCTCAGGATAACCGCCGTGTTAGCGATACGCGTACGCAGGTATGGGTCACCCGAGTTCTGCTTAAGATCAAGGAACTGCGGGAAGTTCAGGTGCCAGTTCTCCATAAAGATGGCGGCAGCACCTTGCTTCTTGCCCTTGCGGCTGACGGCGAAGAGCGCGGTATCAATCATTTTAATGAACGGGATTGGGCCAGTTGATTCACTGTTGGTTGTTTGAACCGGTGAGCCTGCGGCGCGGAGCTTGGTGATGCCGATACCGATACCACCGGTGCCCTTAGCGATCCACATTGTGTCGCGGACGCCGCGGGCGATCGCTTCCATGTCGTCTTCGATGTCAAAGAGGAAGCAGTTAGATAGTTGCGGGAAGGAGCCACCGGCATTGATACGAGTTGAGCCGGCTGGGTTAGCGTCGAGCTTACTAATGTATTCGTAGAACTCTAGGGCTGTTGCTGTTGGATCTTTTTCGAGGAGGCTCAGGCCCATGGCAATACGCATTGCGGTAAACTGCGGCACTTCCATTGATTCACCACTATTCTTACGTAGGCTATAGCGGTTGCGGCTCGTCACCACGCCCAGGTAGCGCATTAGATTGTCACGAGATGGCTCGAGCGCGTCACACAATTTTTTAAGGTCGAACGTATCACCGGTCATGCGCTCGTCGAGCAAACCATCGGCGATACCCTGCTGGAGGTATTCCGGGAACTTATCAGCGTGGAGCTTTTTGAGTCCGGCTTCATCGTCATAGTCACCGAGAATGTTCTTGTAAAGGTTCTTTAGGAGTAGTCGGGCGGCGATCGTGTCAAAGTCTGGATCGTCTTTGACGTTTTGGAGTGCCGTATGGATAACTGCTTCGTCTAGTTGTTCGGTAGTGATACCGTCGAATAATGTCAATTGGAGTTCTGTTGCCACTTGGACGACTTTGCTGATTTGGTCCGGTAAGCCTTCGCTAGCCTTTACGAGCGCCAGGTTAATCTTATTGGCGTCAAATGGTTCGCGGGTGCCATCACGCTTGACCACATGAATAGTACTCATATATATCCCCTAATTTAGTATTTAATGACACACCCACCTCCCTCAAAGTGGTGCAAGAAAACTACTCTATGGTCTACCCCAGAGAGCTGTGCAAATCTTTCTTGCGTGTTGTCTGTTTTTATTGAACTACTACATATGTAGTGTCTGAATAAAACTATAGACCCTATATATGTGGTTTTCAAGCCTTTTCATGTGTTTTTTTCACTACAAGCACAAGCGCCTCTGTTAGTGAATACATAGTGTGGTTTTAATTACCTACAACGCTATATATAGCGTATACCTATAATAATACGCCGAAGGTTTTACATATTCAACCACAGCTGATACCATTCCGCAGGAGGATATTATTATGGAACATAACGCTAACACCTATCGACTCTCAACCCAAGCGGAAGAAGGCGCTGCACTGCGAGCTCTTACGTCATATAAAGCATCGAACACGCCACATATTAGTGATGACGAAAAGGCCTATGCACAACAGCTCCGTACTCGCCTACTCGAAGAAGCACCAACACCAGCCCTTAGCGACAAGGACGTCACCTTTCTCGCAGGTGCTGCGAAATATATGCTCGGTGCCGCTCATCATGTCGCCGAAGCACGGCGCCGTACAGCAAGCCCTTCGGTATTAGAAGCCGCCCAGGTAATTGCCGATTTCAATAAACCACTCTCAGCACAATAACCCGCGAAGTATTGCGGGTTATTTTTTAGGAGAAACAATCTTCTCCCCATGCCAAGAAAAAGACGCCCATACAGGACGTCGTTTTCTTGGCGGAGAGAGAGGGATTCGAACCCTCGATAGCTTTCGCTATACCGCTTTTCGAGAGCGGCCAGTTCAACCACTCCTGCACCTCTCCACACTGTGGTGATACACCAGCTTTTCTCATTGTATCAGACGAGGAGTATACTAAAAGTATGGAAGACTCAGTATTTACCAAGATCATCAATGGCGAGATTCCGTCCCACAAAATCTACGAGGACGAACATACCTACGCCTTTCTGGACATCCACCCCGCAAATGAAGGACACACGCTTGTCATCCCAAAAAAGCAGGCTGAGTTCCTTTGGGATCTTGATGAAGATACGTATACACACCTTATGACGGCCGTGAAAAAAGTTGGCCAGCATCTTCGCAGTCGCCTTAATTACCCATATGTCGGCGTACAAGTTGTCGGTATTGATGTTCCACATGCCCATGTCCATGTTATTCCGTTTGAAACGGTCGAGCAGTACCGTAACAAGCCCGATATGAATGCCGAACCCGATCACCCTGCCCTTGCGGAACTCGCCAGAAAGTTGGCACTCTAATGCCGATTCGTATTCTTGCTGTTGGCAAAAAGCATGAGTCTTGGGTGAGTGAAGGCATTGGCCGGTACGAAAAACGCCTCCAGCGCCCGTTCGAAACCAGCTGGCAGATCCTGCCCCACTCCGCGCGCGAAGGTGACGCGGCCCGAGCCGATGAATCCGCTCGTTTACTTGCTAAAATCAACGACGAAGATTACGTTGTCCTGCTCGATGAACGTGGCACTAACCTCGACTCCCCTAGCCTCTCAAGCTACCTATTGTCGTCTCTCCAGCGCTCCCAGCCGGTCGTCATGATTATTGGTGGCGCTTATGGTGTTGATGAGTCAATCCAGCAGCGGGCGAATCTTATTTGGTCACTTTCAAAGCTTGTCTTTCCACACCAGCTCGTCCGACTGATCCTGGCCGAGCAAATCTACCGCGCCCAAGAAATTGCCGGCGGTCGCCCCTACCACCACGAGTAATTTATATAGTTGACCAGACAGTTGACATTTAACAAAGCTTATGCTATATTTAGTAGTGTTAAGTTATAAAACACAAACACCAAGAAAAATAACATGTTCAGCTTTTTTATCAACTCATTTGCTATCGGTCTCAGCGTCAGTACGGCGCTTGGTATCTTCGTTCACGACACCAAGATCGATAAATTCACTATCACTGCACTGGCACTTCCAGCGGTAGTTGCTGGTTACGATGCGAGCACAAAGCTTGCAGCCCACCTTTCAACTGACTTTCACACCCACTCCGAACGTACGTCGCTTTCCCAGGCCATTCACGACCTGCGCCACACTAATCCACGCGTTCAACCTCGTCATAACGACGATAAAAAGCACCTCCTGCAGCGTCATGCCACACGAGGTAACTTCTCATACGATAACTACAGTTATCCGCTAGCTTAAGATAAAACGGTTAGCTCATCCTGCAGGCGCTCAATCAGCGCCTGTTTCTTTGCAAGCTCTTCACGTGACTCTTCGACAAGATGCGCCGGTGCCTTCGCAACGTAGCTCTCATTTGCCAGGCGCGCTTCTAGTGACTTCACATACTGGCGAGTTTCCACGAGGCGGACTTCCAGGTTTGTCTGGTGCTCGTAGAGCACTTCCTCGCTAATGTCGAGCCAGACTTCACGACCTGAATTTGCAAGACGAAGTCCACGTGCCTGATCGGTGTGCTCCACGCTCTTTACGCGAGCCAAGTGGCGAATGAGGTCGGCATTATCCTGCACAAGACTATCCTGCTGGTAGAGCAAGCCGTACTTTTCATTACCAGGCAGCTCGGCCATAACGTAGCGAGCTTCAACAATGAGTTTCTGCAGACGGGTGAATTCAGCGGCCATAATGTCATTGTGCTCTATCACGGTTGGCCAAGTTTCCCCAATCAAGAGGTCTTTGTGCCAAGTAAGTGACTGCCAGATGGTCTCTGTTACAAACGGTGCAAACGGATGAGCCAGCTTCAGGCTGGTATCGAGAACATACGCTAACATATTGAGATTTTCGTCGGTCTTGTTCGCTTCCACGAACCAGTCGGCCACACTATCCCAAATCGCGTGGTATACGGTCTCCCCTGCTTCTGCAAAGCGGTAATCCGCTAGCTGCGTATCGATGTCCTTCACAGCCTGGGCAAGCTCGCCGAGGATCCAGTGATCA
>CBIHLX010000046.1:0-6156 GCA_966210935.1 uncultured bacterium
TCAAACGGCAGCTACGGATCATACAATAGCGGCTCGCGCTGGGCAATGGCGACAGACATGCGATGCCGCAACCCAACTACAGGCCGCGCAAGCGCCACTACGGGTCGAGTTGAAAGTGGAATAATGTACCTCCCATAAGGATTGATATGAAGAAAACAAGAAACAAAGCTCAACACCGTTCCATTGCATTAGCGCTAGTTGCCGTTATTGTTATTGGCGCCATCTTTGCGGCGGCTCAATTTTATAAACCCAACAACTCCACACCAGACCCAAGTACCGATAACCCGGCCTCATCATCAAATAGCGAGACAAATTCTACTATACGTAAGGCCAAGGAAGCGCACGAACAGGGCGATTACGACACAGCAAAATCTCTTTACCAACAGGCTCGTTCAGAATACGAGGCGTCAAACGATGCAACTCAAGTTGCCGAGATCGACTCGATGATCAGCCTGATAGAAGTAGAGCAGAAGAGCAAGTCAAACCCTGAACAGCCGCCACTTGCAGGTCAAAACTAAGCTCACGTAGCCGCAGCTCACACCCCTTACTACTACACACGAGTGGCCGCCAAAACAAGACTTGCATAAAGCATGAGCGTTGTCTAAACTACAGACAGTATGAAAAACAAAACCGGTTTTACACTCGTCGAACTGATCGTGGTTATTGCCATCCTTGGACTTCTAACCGTCATTGCGGTCTTCAACTACCTTAATGTTCAGCGCCAGGCTCGCGACGAACAGCGCGCAACTGATGCAACTGTCGTCGCCGAAAGTCTTGAGCGATACTTTGCAAAGAACGGGGAATACCCGAGCGTTTCTCAGATGACCAATAGCGATGGCAACGCCGTCCGCCAATTACTTGGTCTTGGTAGTATCGATAGCCTACTCGCCCCGCTCGCTACAAGCGGCGCCACGAACTCATGGCAAACAGGTACAGCAAGCATCAGCAACCAGTTGACCTACAAGTGTAAGTCGACCACACCACCAGCCACTACGCCGTGTGAAGATTTTACAATTCAATACTTCAGTGAACAGGAAAGCACTCTTGTTGCAATCGATAGTCGCAACAAAACAGCCTCGATCGATGTTATTCAGCGCGAAGGTATCGTGGCTCCAGATGCACCATCCGTATCCGTTGCGGCTTCAGGCTCCAACGCTCTTGCAACTGCCACTCCGGTAGCCTGCCAAACAGGCACCACCCCGCGCTACTCTTTCCAAAGCCAAGTAAATAACTCTGGCACATGGTCAGCCTGGGGTGCATGGACAACCGGCACCACCAGCTCACTTGCTGCGACCGAAGGCTCAAAGTATGATTTTCGCGTAAAAGCACAATGCCAAACAGGCTCTACTGTCAGTGCGGACTCGACCACAAGTAACACCGCAAGCTACATTCGCCAGCTCAGCACTCCATCAGCTCCAGCTCCCTATATCACCGCCTCAATTCGTCCAAACTACAATGGTGGACTCTGTATGGATGCCGCAGGACAAGGCGGCGCCGGTACTGCAATTCAGGTGTATACCTGTAACGGAACAGCGGCACAAGATTGGGCATATAACAGCAATGATCGCACGATTCGGCCTACGTATAACATGAGCCTTTGTATCAGTCATGAGGGCGGTGGCGTTCAGTTCAGACTTCGCGCATGCGACGGCAACGCAGTACGCCAATGGAACTCGGACACCCGCGGCTACTTTGTATCCGTATCCTCAGGACACTGTATGGATGCTGTCAACTGGGGTGGCAGCGGCACACCTATAGCCGCCGGCAACTGTAATAATGCCAGCGCGCAAATCTGGAATCCGAGCGACTCACAGACCGCATGGACATGGCCGCACACCACCTGCCCAGCGGGTGCAACACGCGAATATCAGGTATACCGCCAAACCACCGGCCTCGCTGACTCCGGCTGGGTAGCTCCTACCGACAACGCCAACGCCCGGGACGTGCGCACCACCTCGAGCCAAGGCCACACATACACTAATCAAGTTCGTGTTCGCTGTACATCGCCTTTCGATCAAAGCGACTGGAGCGGCAGCGGTGTAGCCAGTGTCAATAAGGCCGTATTCCGCCCTGGCAACCCTTACAACTGGGCATTCGGCGTATGGGGCGGTCGTAATGGATGGGGATGGTCATTTGCCTCACCGGCTTGTGGCGCCGGCACTGCTAAGACCTACCAAGAGGAGAGCTGGATTGGTGTCAACAACAACAGCGGCGGTAGTCTCATGTACTGGCTCTCGCCACGTACGCCAAGCGGTCCCGGTAATGTCTGGTGGTATACCGCCAACTCCACCGGAGGCGCCAACTATATATGGTACGCGCCAGACGGTAGTGACAGAGGTACTACATTCGTAGACCACCCATCAGGAGGTGTGCCATCCGGTGTCGACGTAACGGCTCGCGCTATGTATCGCTGCCGCAATAACATCACCGGACGCGAAGCTTATGGCGACTGGTATCAGACAGTGATGAGTTATACCTAGGAGATGAAATGTTATGGAATATAAACTACCAATACGCAGCAATCGGCGCAGAAACCTCATAGTAGCAGGAGTATCAATCTTGCTCATCGCCGCGATTGCAGCGGGAACATTCTATGCTCTTAAGTACGTGGATAGGGCGGATAAGTCCGCCTCAGTAGCCGAGACAGCCCCTGCCGAGGAAACGAGCCAGCAAAAGGCAGATAAACTCTTTGTCTCAGGTGACCTTAGCGCCGCAAAAACCGCCTATGAAAAAGCTCTTAGCGAATTCCAGGCTGCCAACAATGAGTCTGCAGCTGCAGACGTTAAGATGCAGCTGGAACTCATCGACAACATGACGAAAACTCCCGAAGCACCACAAAATACCGATCATGGCCGTGTTACCGTCGGAGCGAAGCAGTAGACAATAAAAACAAGCTAGCGTATCGCTAGCTTGTTTTTATGCGACGATAGGCGAACTTCGCAGAGACACGCCAAGAATTATGGCTATAGCTGTCGTACTGGTATATTTCGCCGTTTTTCACTTCGCTAATCAGCACAAGGGCAGGATTATATGGCGCCAGCGTCCGATAGAAAATAATATCGGCATCACTGATCTGCCCACGACCCGGGAAGACATCACGAAACTTTTCACGACCAATCGCATCAAAGTAATCCGGCTGCCCCTTGGGAGGGAAGTACAACTCTGCCTTGAGTCCCATACGGGCAACGATCTTCTTGATGTCACTCAGCAGGAGTTTTGATGTGCCGTGCACAAAGACCATTAGTTGCTTTTTCTTGGTGAGGAAGACAGTTGCCGTTGCCGTGCGGCTAACATCGGCATCACGTACAATAACTCGATCTAGATCAAACGACACACCGAACTTTTCCTTTGCGATCCGTTCGATTGCCATGTCATCATAAATCTCTTCAGTCATATCTAATGGTATTGTACCACTATCTTGCAAATAGAGGAGAGGAGTATATAATCTCTTACATCATGAAGCTTGCCACTATCGAACATCAGCCTGATTTTCCTGCCGTAGATCTTGATGAAAACAACGCTCTATTCTTTGAGCTTCTTTTAACCAGCCAAAACCAAGTGGCCATGCAACACAGGCAAGCAGAAGAATTTAGCTATTTATACAAAGTTAGCCATGCCACCGCTAGATTTAATGCAGACACCATTCCCATTGGAAGCGGCTTTGAGAGCCTTGAGTATGGCATGGCTGGGTATGAGATTATTGCCTCAATTGTTGCACCCACTCAAAAACAGGTTGAGCCGATTGTTGCGCACATCGCCGCCCGTAGTTTACATAAAGTAATGCGATCCGATTACTTTCCGGCAACCATGCAAGAGCTATATAACGAGTTCACCGAGCAGCACCCAGTAACAAAACATGTTATCGAATCTGCAGCCTCGCATCGCCACGCCTATATGACCCACTATGCGGTTATTGGCGCAGCACTTGCGCGACAGATTGAACTGGATGCCCGCGAATACGATGCAAATCAAGTACAATAATAAGTAATGGATTTTTCGAGTCGCTACCAAAAACTTAACGCCGCTCAAAAACAAGCCGTCGATCATATCGATGGCCCGGTACTTGTTGTTGCTGGCCCGGGCACCGGTAAAACCGAGCTCCTCAGCATGCGTGCTGCTAATATCCTCCGACAAACCGACACACTCCCGGAGAATATTCTTTGTCTGACATTTACCGAAAGTGGCGCCGCGGCGATGCGCGAACGCTTAAGCCAGATCATTGGCAAGGATGCATTCCGTGTCGCCATTCATACGTTCCATAGCTTCGGTACGGAAATTATTAATCAAAATGCCGAGTACTTTTACCATGGCGCCCACTTTCGCGCCGCCGATGAATTAAGCAGCTATGAACTCTTAAGGGGCATTTTTGACGAGCTACCATACGACAATCCGCTGGCCAGTAAGATGAACGGTGAGTATACCCATCTCGCCGACACCCTGACGACAATTGCCGAGCTCAAAAAAAGCGGTCTTACCAGCGATGAGCTTCTTGCGGTACTCGATGCAAATGAAATCGTACTCGATAATATCGAATCAACCCTCAACGAAGTATTCGCAGGACGTATCTCCAAGGCGAGCATTGAGCAGCTTGCGCCAATCGCACACCAAGCCGCAGATATCGCTCAGCCACATCTCCCAATCGGGATCGTACCGCTAGCTAGTGCACTGTCGCTTGATATTAGCCACGCAGTCAATGCCGCTACAGATGCCAACTCCACAAAACCAATCACCGCTTGGCGCAACAAATGGCTCGAAAAAGATACAACGGGCAAGTTTATCTTTAAAGATCGCAAGCGCCACGCCAAGCTCCGTGCCGCCAGCTTTATTTACTACCAATACCTCTCACGCATGCAGCAGGCCGAGCTATACGACTTTGACGACATGATCCTGCGTGTTGTTCACGCGATGGAAGTATTCCCGGATCTACGCTTTAATCTCCAGGAAAAGCACCAATACATTATGGTTGATGAGTTCCAGGACACCAACCTGGCTCAGATGCGCATTCTTTACAACCTCACCAACAATGAGCTCTCAGAGGGCCGACCAAATGTCATGGCGGTGGGCGACGACGACCAGGCAATCTATAGCTTCCAAGGCGCCGATATCAGCAATATCCTTGGGTTTGAACAAACATATCGTGACGTAGAAGTAATCACCCTGACCGATAACTACCGCTCGGCCGAGCCAATCCTCAAGGCTGCGCGCAGTGTGATCATACAGGGCAGCGACCGTCTTGAGGCAACTATTGAAACTGTCAACAAAGAGCTTACCGCTCACCAGACAAACAAGGGAAGTGGTGTTTCGCTTCTTGAATTCGGGGCAGCCAGCGATGAGCGACGAGCACTAGCGCGCAGCATCGCAGAACGCATCAAGGCGGGGCAGCCAGCCGAAACAATTGCCGTGCTTGCACGCCGTCACCATGAACTCGAAAAGCTCCTCCCATACTTTAATGATGAAGGCGTTGCGGTCAATTACGAACGTCAAGATAATGTACTCGATATTGCGCCAGTCGTCACACTTGAATCCGTGGCACGTTTGGTGGTTGCGCTATACGAGAAGCGTCACGATGATGTCGAATCTCTTCTTCCGGAAGTTATGACGCATCCGGCGTGGGGATTTAGCCCCGAAAGTATCTGGCAACTTAGCCTTGCAGCTCACTCATCACACAAGACGTGGATGGCAACCATGGCGACTCGCCCGGAGTTTATCCCATTTCATAAATGGATCACCGAAGCCGCCTCGCGCGTATCACACGTTCCGCTCGAGCAGCTTATCGATTATCTATTAGGGGGCCGCCGTGCACTACCAGTCGACCAGACTATCGATGAAGCCGATGATACCGTTGAACACCGCCCTGAAGATGAAGAGTTTATCTCTCCACTCTTTAGCTATTTCTTTTCTGATGAAATGCTCGAAACACACCCCGATGAATACCTCATCTACCTTGAAGCCCTGCGTACTCTGCGCGGCAAGTTGCGCGACTACCAGCCCGAAGCCACGCCGACACTTCAGACGTTTGTTTCTTTCATTGATCTTCACAAGGAATTAGGTAGTCGTATTGCCAGCTTGCGCCCGCACACCGACACAGGCCTCAGTGCCGTCCATCTAATGACCGCCCACAAATCAAAGGGACTCGAGTTCAATACTGTCTATGTG
>CBIHLX010000047.1:0-6106 GCA_966210935.1 uncultured bacterium
TTTTAATATATACATACTTGTTCAATACAAGCCCCTGATAAAAGGAGATACAGTGCCCACCACACTGCCTGAGTACATTATCGTCATCGCCGGTCTGTTTTACCTTACCGAAAGGATAAGTCTCCGCGTTCAGTACACGGTTCGTCGTCGCAGAAAGAAGTCCCTCAAAAAGCTACATGATAAGCTGCACAAGATTAGCGACTCAGCGGCACTACGGGTCGAGCTTCTTTGGGACGAAGAGGCAAAGCGCATCACTAAGGAGCACGTCCAGAAGCGCCAGCAAGATGGCACCTTACCACAACCCTTCTTGCCGCTGATGGACCCGACCGAGTTTTATACCCGGCAGATCAAAGAATGCTTCATGAGCTACGCCCAGGCGCAGATCATCAAGCCTCACCTCGAGACGTACATGAAGTTGGCAAAGAAAGTGGCCGACGAGGACGCCACCAATGACATGGCGGAAGAATTTACGGAGTCAACAGACAAGGCGAAGGAGACACTGCGAGACGTTGGTTTTGATCTGGGCGAACTAAACAAACAGCTCGTCACGATCTAGCCTGTGTCGGCCATATCAGGGAAGCCCGGTTTCGACCGGGCTTTTCCTATGCGACGTTGAAGTTCAGGTGCTAAAATAACTCTATGAAACAAGAGTTGGTGAAGCGGGTTCGACAGTTACTACCTAAACAAGCAGTTCGGGGGCTCGAAGAGACCTACCGTCGACTACGCGTAGAGGCGATCAGTTTACGCTACGGTAGTCCGGCGAGTAGTTTACGGGTTATTGCCGTCACGGGCACAAACGGCAAAACGACAACTGTCAGCTATATCAACGAAATTCTTAAAGAGGCAGGACTGAAAACTGCCATGTTCAGCACCGCCCAAATTGAAGTCGACGGTCAACGTCAACTCAATGACCTCAATGCCACCGTTGCCTCAACTGCCCGCATGCAACAGTTCTTCCGCGACGCCAAGCGCGCCAACGTCGACTACGTCGTCCTCGAAATCACCAGTCATGCGCTCCACCAACACAAGCTCGCCACCGTGCCGATTGAAGTAGCTGTCATGACCAACCTTACCCAGGATCACCTCGACTACCATGGCACCATGGAAGAATACGCCCGTGCAAAAAGCATGCTATTCGACAAAGAACCACGCTATATCGTCCTCAACCACGATGACGAGTGGTTCGAATACTTCAATCAGTTCCGTGCTGGCTCTCAAAAAATCACCTACGGCACGAGCGATGAGGCCGAAGCAAAAATCGATTACGTAAAGCTCTACAAAAAGGGAAGTGAAGCCACCCTGGTATTCGACCATCAGACTCGTCTTGACCTCGCAACAGCCCTCCCGGGTCAGTACAACGTCTACAACATGACCGCGGCTGCAGCCACTGCCTACCTTCTGGGAGTGAAGCTTGTCGATATCGTTGAAGGGGTTGCGAACCTGGAAGGCGTCCCAGGGCGCTTTGAGCGCGTTGCCGAAGGCCTCGACTACGATGTCATTGTCGACTACGCCCACACACCCGACGCTCTTGAAAAGCTCCTCAATTCAGCCAAGGCCATCACCAAGAACCGCACTATCCTCGTATTCGGCGCCACAGGTGATCGCGACAAAGGCAAACGCCCCATCATGGGTGAGATTGCCGCCCGCCTGGCAGACCGCATCGTCCTCACCGATGAAGAAAGCTACAACGAAGACCCGGCAGCTATTCGTGAACAGGTCAATAGCGGCATCGAGGCTGCTGGCGGCAGTGTAAAGACGACCGAGATCGCCGATCGCCGTGAAGCAATCGCTAAGGCCCTTTCGATTGCCAAGAAGGGCGACACTGTACTGATTACCGGCATGGGACACGAGCAGTTCCGTATTATCAACAATCAACGCCTCCCATGGAACGACGGAGATGTTGTCCGTGAAATTCTTGCCGAGCGACACGGCAAGAGCAGCACTAGCGAAGCTTAGTAATAGTTTTCGCGGAAGCGACGGTTGTGTAGAGATATGACCACACGCTCGCCTAACTTTTTCCACAGGCTATACCCATGTGGGGAGATGACCATATCGTAGACACCAACATACTCGGTCACGGTCTTATTAAAGCTCGTTTTAAAGCGGCCTAAGCCATAGTGCGGGTGCTCGGGGTTACTGATCTGATCAAGCGGCGGCACACCACAGAGATCGTGTACGGTTGAACCTTGGCTTTTCGCCCATTCAATCACGCGCCACTGCAATAAGTGGCTTGCACCATACACATTGCGCTCGCGCACACTCGCTCCATCTTTATAGGTACTTTTAGTACCGTAGATCAGCGCATAAGCACCGGCCACCAGTTGACCGTCGGCGTAGGCAAAAAAGAGCTGCCCCTGGTTACGCTTAGCATACGTTTGCCAAAATGCTTTGTAATAATCGTACGACCGAATTCGGAATGAACCCTCTGCGGTCGTGCTAAATAAGTCGTACATAGTGCGGCAATTTTCGTCATTTGTCTCTACAGCTTGCACCGATACGCCATCACGTTCAGCACGGCGAATAGCGTGGCGGCCTTTTTGATTGAGGCTGGCCATCACCCCCTCAAGGTCAGGGGAGAGGTCGATTAGCACGGTAGAGAAGTTCGGCTGTATCGGTACCGAACGAATCAATTCAAGCTTCATGAGATCAACTAGTGTCTCGTCTTCCTTCAGAAGCTCAGGCTCAATTTTCACTAAAAACACACCGTTTTGACGAGAAAAAGTTCGTAGCTCATCGAGAACCTCACCCAAGGCACGTACTATCGTCACCCCAGGCCCCTTCGGCAAATACCACAGCTTGCCAAGCAGAGGTACTTTCTTCTCCAAAACAGTAATCACTATGGCCTCACCCACAATATAGCGCGGCGTCCAGCCGCTGCGCTGCTTCAGCTCGGCAAACACCGCCCCTTGGAATATGTTTCCGCCATCAGGATTGGCAAGGATCTTATCATCCCAAGTGGTACATTCATCTTTCGTGGCAAAACGTAACATCATTACACTCCAGTATAGCCTATAAAAGAAGTGAGCCGGATACCTACAGATGCGCGTACGCATCGAGGTATCCGGCTATGATCACTCTTCAAGCAGCACTAGGGCAGGCTCGACGGAGCGGGTATCAGGGTGGCCAAATATAATATCCACCCGTTTCTCCTCTTGCGTGATACAGCGAACGATTTCGCCGCCACTCGCGAGTGGAATAACGTTCGGCAGGTCATCGAGAAGACGAACCGCCACCTGTGACTCTCTCTGTCTTGCAGGCACTCCTGTGCCGCCGGGTAAATACTTCACGAGACGTACGACGAAATGCCGTTTGTCTCCAGGATGCTCAATCAAGTACTTCACAGCGTTGGCCACATTTTGTGCAGGCTCACGCGTGTAGTATCCGTCAGACATCATACCTATCACTCCTAATAAAAGTAGTAACGCTAAGAACGAGGATCTATATAATTATAACATAAAAGAAGCGCTTTATCAATGCGCTTCTTTTATGTTAGCAATGAGCTACTTATTCTCAGTATCGAGCCAACTGCCGGACGCTGGAGCAATCTCGATAGGCGGGCGCTCTGCTTGAATCTTACTAAGCGCAACGCGGCCAACACCTCGAACCGGTATGATGCTCACTTCACCGTTGTCATCAACTACTTCAATGTGACCTTCTTCGTCAGCGCGAGCTGCCAGGGATTCTCGAAGTGAAGCAATTTCATCATACGTCGTCGCGTTATCGACTACTTCATTAATACTGTCTACGTGAAGTTTTTCTGTTAGCATATTCTTCCTTTTTGTTTTTTGATAGAATATGTATACATTAGCATTTTTTATTATCGCTGTCAATATTTATGCAATGTAATTACTTTTTTACAACTCCACGACAAAGCCAAGGCTTGCTATACTGGTGACAATGGATACTGAATCACATACCTCATATGATATCCGCGGTAATGAAACCGCACCCTTAACCACCGATTACACATGGAACATTGGCAAAGCCATGGCCGACTGGCTTCCGACTGATGGACACGTGCTCGTTGCCACCCACCAAGATCAGACACAGGTAGCAAATGCCTGCATCGAAGGGCTCCGTCTTCAGGGTCGCGCCGTCATAAGCGCCGGCCAACTCAGCAAAGAACAGGTAACTGAACGTATCACGACCGACCGACTTTCAGGCGCTGTCATTATTGCCTACGACGAACTAGAGCATACGGCTACCATTGAAATCTACGATCATGAAGGCCACCTCCTTACGAGTGACACCGGACTTACCGATCTGACGAATAACGCCCAGGCCGGCAACTTCGTCCCCGCTGCCGTCAAAGGCGAATTGACGTCACTTGCGTAAAGTTTGAACTTACTAATTAGCACTCTTGTCATGAGAGTGCTATTTTTTGTACAATACGAGTAGAAACCTAATAAACACGGAGGAAGCATGACTACACCGATTAAACCACTTGCCGCTCGGGTCGTTGCCGTGCGCGAAGAAGCCAAAACGCAAACCGCCAGCGGCCTCTATATCCCTGAGAGCGCCAAGGAAACCCCGGCGACCGTTGCCGTGGTTGCTACCGGCCCTGACGTCAAACATATTAAGGTAGGGGATCGTATCGTCTATAAAGACTACACCCCAACAAATCTTAAGATTGACGACACTGAATATCTCATCATTAACGAAGAAGACGTCCTCGCGACGCTCTAGGAGACAGCATGGCTAAGAAAGTATTTTACGATGATGATGCCCGCGCCCGTGTTCTTGGTGGCGCCAAGGCTCTGTATGACGCAGTCAAGGTAACGTATGGTCCAAAGGGTCGTAACGTTGTGATTGCCAAAGGCTACGGCGGCCCAACGGTCACCCATGACGGTGTCAGCGTAGCTGAAGCAGTCGACCTACCAGAAAACGACGACGAGACGCTTGGCTACAAAGTCGGCGCCGAGTTGATCAAGCAGGCGGCCAAGAACCTCAATAAGGCTGCAGGTGATGGCACCACCACCGTTACCGTGCTGACCTACAGCATCTTAAACGAAGCCAATCGTCTTATTGCCGCCGGCCACAACCCGCAGGAGCTCCGCAAGGGTATCGAGCAGGCTGGCGCCGAAGTGGTCGCACAGCTGAGCGAACTCGCCGAGAGCATTGAAGGCAAAAAAGAACGCGTTGCCGAAGTTGCTACTATCAGCGCCGGCGACAGTGAGATTGGCAACTTGATTGCCGACGTTATTGCCAAAATCGGCAAAGACGGCATCGTGACTGTCGAAGCTGGCCAAGGTCTCAACCTGGAAGCAGAAGTAGTCGAAGGCTTCACGCTCGACCGTGGCTTCGTCAGCCCATTCTTCGTAACCGACGTTAACCGTCAGGAAGCAGTCTACGAAAAGCCAGCCGTTGTTATTACCGACAAGAAAATCTCGAGTGTTCAGGAAATCTTGCCGCTTCTTGAGAAGCTTGCTCAGGCCGGCCGCAAGGATGTCGTCCTGATTGCCGATGAAGTTGAAGGGGAAGCGCTCAGCATCTTGGTACTCAATAAGCTCAAGGGCGTCTTCAATACCGTCGCTGTTAAGGCGCCGTCGTTCGGTGATCGCCGCAAAGAAATCCTCCAGGATATCGCCGTCCTGACTGGCGCTACCGTTGTCAGCGAGGATCAGGGCTTGAACTTTGAAAACACCGGGCTTGAAATCGTCGGTACCGCCCGCAAGGTAATCGTCGGCAAAGACGAAACTACTATTATCGAAGGCGGCGGTGCAGCGACAGACGTCCAGGCACGTACCGCACAGATCGACACACAGGCTGCCAACGCAACAAGCGAATACGACAAAGAACAGTATGACAAGCGTGCCGCCAGCCTCAGTGGCAAGGTTGCCGTCATCAAAGTGGGTGGCGCGAGCGAAACTGAAATCGATGAAAAGAAGTTCCGTGTTGACGATGCTGTCGCTGCTACTAAGGCGGCTCTGGCCGAAGGTATCGTTGCCGGTGGCGGTGTGACGCTCGTCAACCTATCGCAACAACTCACCGCCGACGGCTCAGACAGTATCGCCGCTGGTCGCCAGATCTTGAAAAATGCGCTCAAGCAGTCGTTTACTCAAATTATGGAAAATGCCGGCCTCAATAGTGCAGCCCTTCTCGCGCA
>CBIHLX010000048.1:0-6065 GCA_966210935.1 uncultured bacterium
GGGAACGAATGAAAAGTTCGTACCACACGTGATCGAGCCATCATTTGGTGTTGAGCGTGCGCTTATGGCCGTCCTGTCGGCCGCGTACCACGAAGACGAAGTCAACGGCGAGAAGCGTATTTACCTCAAATTCCCAGAGCATCTTGCGCCAGTAAAGTATGCGGTCTCACCACTTCTCAAGAATAAGCCGGAGCTTGTTGCCAAGGCTCGTGAAGTCTACGAAATCTTGAAGAAGAAGCACGGCAATGTCATGTGGGATGATAACGGTAACATCGGTAAGCGCTACCGCCGCCAAGACGAAATCGGTACACCGTACTGCGTGGTTATCGACTTCGATACACTCGAGGATGACACGGTAACTATCCGTGACCGTGATACGACCGAACAGAAGCGTGTCCCAATCGTAGAGTTAGGCTAGACCGGCGCGGCTGTGTCGTGAAAGAATTTGTTACGCTTAGTCGCAACCAGCTTCCGGTTTATATTGATCATGATGCAACAAAAGTGGCGCTCCATATTCAGGAGACGCCACTTTTGCTTGAGTTAAACCGAGGCTTTGATAGTGACCTGTCGCGAGGTGTAATATAAAAGTATGTCAGCTGAAATCTTTATCGCACGTCACGGTCAAAATGAAGATAATGTTAAGGGTATCCTTAATGGTCATCGAGATTTGCCGCTCACTGAACTTGGTCGTCAGCAGGCTAGGGGATTGGGTGAAGGAATTATCGAGGCTGGCCTAGAGTTTGACGCTGTCTACTCGTCGCCGTTGTCGCGGGCACTCGAGACCGCTGAAATCGTCAGTGATATGTTAAGCCTGCCAGAGCCGACAATACTACCAGAGCTTATTGAGCGAGATTTTGGCGTAATGAGCGGTCAAAAAGCGAGTGATATTGAGAAGTTGTGCGCCCCCGATATCGTAAAAACTGAGACGATTACATACTTCTTAAGCCCTGAGGGTGCCGAGACATTCGATGATCTTGTTGAGCGAGGACAGCGCGTCTTGGATATTGTGCGTGCGAAGCATATTGGCGGCAAGGTGCTACTGGTGTGCCATGGAGATCTTGGCAAGATGATCTATGCGGCTGCAACTGATACGCCGTGGAGAGAGGTGTTGACGGGCTTTCATTTCGGCAACGCAGAGCTTATTGATATTACAAGCCGAGATGATGTACGTAAGATTAAATTGGAGCAATTTAATCACTAGGCATACAAAGGTGCTTCTATGGGGCTATGGGATTTTGTACGCAAGATGGCGCAGGGGAAGCCTGTTTTTGAGGCACCTTCGCAGCAACAGGATGATCGGGCTGGGTGGCGTGACCAGCCTGCGCAGGCTTTTGTAAATCCGACGCCATTTGTTAATGATCAGGGCAGGAAAATCATACCGGAGATTGTGCTTGAGCATTGCAAGTCGCATCTCAATGACCGTCGCATGGAAGTCACCGCCTGGGCTACTAATAGATCGCAGTTTGAGGTCGAGCTGGATGCTATGGTGATGCTTGGCGCGAAAGAGCGGCTAGATCGTCGCCTGAGGCCTCAGGAAGGGCACGAGGTGACGTTATACCGTGGTCCGCAACCGGCGGATGATCATGCGCATAAAGCGAATTTGTATTACAAAATTTTGCAAAATGGCGACAACTTTCAGGCGGACTTTATGATTGAGTACAATCTTGAATCAAGTGGGTTATTTACTGTCGAGCAGCTGCACCCTGAGCTGGCTGTCCGCGATATCTAGGGCGGGCTATTGTTGTGCTGCTTTGTCGGAGATGGTGGTAGCTGAAGGAGAGAAGCGTACGACCGTAAAGCGAGCAACTAAAAGAACGGCTACGATGATCGAAAGGCCGATCATTTTTTCGAGTGTGGGGTGGTCGAACCAGACGACAACGAATTCATTGAGCATGATAATCAGGATTGTGTCGACGATATAGCGCACGTGCACGTAACCTTCCTTTAGATAGGCCATGAGCAACAGGCTAATCTCAACAAGCGCCACGATAAAGACGGTGTCGACGAGAAGTTGCGGCAGGAGCTTGTCAACCGGCGTGCCAATGTTCGTAAAGAGGTCATAGCCAGCCTTGAAGACACCGAAAACGAGGGCGATACAGATCAAAACAAGGAGAACGTTGATGATGATGCGAATGAAGGTGCCGATGTAGATGCTAATTGCTGAAAATAGTTTTGGAAATTTTACGTGAAGTCTCATTGTGCCTATTGTAGCAAACTAACAGATTAGCGGCTGGTGTGAATAGGGGGCATGTTGCGTGCTTTGTAGGAATTATCACAGTTTGAACTGAGGCGGGGCGTATAGTGAAAGCATAAAGGGAGGTGCGTATGTTAAATCAAGCAACAGTGGTGGCAACAATTGCCGTCGAGAATTTGGCGGACGCAAGGGAGTTTTATGGGGAAGTGCTCGGACTCGAGGAGATCGATGAAAATCCGGGCGGTATTACATATGCGAGCGGTGATGGTAAGGTGTTTGTCTATGAGTCGCAGTACGCCGGGACAAATAAGGCAACTGCGGCGTCATGGACGACGATGGATATCGAGCCGATCGTGAGGGATCTTAAGGAGCGCGGGGTTGAATTCGAGCATTATGACGATATACCAGGGACGACGCGTGAGGGCGACCTGCATATTATGGGAAATTCAAAATCGGTCTGGTTCAAGGATCCGGATGGCAACATTCTCAATGTCGCAACGATGTAAATAAAAAACCACCTAGCTAGGTGGGGTTGTGTGCCTCTTGCCGCCCGCAACCCGGTGGGGTGTTGGGCGGCAAGAAGGGGTTGGTCACGCAGCAGCCTCAGCTTCATTTTCGAACTCTTTGGAGAGATCGAGAACGGCAGCAGGGTTGAGGTGATGCCAGCGGAAGACGCCGTCGACAAATACAGCCGGCAGGTCAACCGGTGCCTCAGGCTCAAGGCCTAGATGCTTTCGAAGTGCCACGAGTACCGGATGAAACCGGTCTTCGATGACGTACTTCACGGACGCGATGCCCTTCTGGTCAAGGAGCTTGACGGTCCGATCGCAACGTGGGCATATGACAGTGCTGATGATGATGACGCGGACGCCATCGGTGGCAGTTTCAAGAATCTCGGGTGCGATCTCTTCGAGACACACCTCCGACTTGGTGAGTTGCATGTCAGCCTCTCTGGTTGTGCGGATGTTGTACAAAACGAAATCCTACCCCGGGCGAACCGGCGTAAAATCTACCCTCGCTTTGATTAATACTTATTAAACTCCAAAGATTCTCAGGAAACAAGCGTTGACATTTAGCGCCGGCAGCAGTATATGGTGCGCTAGGTATGGTGGTTATGTACCAGATGTGGGGTAGATCGGTTTGTAGCATGAAACTCCTGTATAGTAGAAATATGATTACGTATTACACCGATGGCAGCGCCAGCCCGAACCCAGGCCCTGGCGGGTATGCCGTGATAAAAGAACTGGCCCCGCACATTCTCGGCAGCGAGGAAGGTGACACGACAAATATTCGCATGGAGGGCAAGGCGATTCTGGCGGCACTTCATGATGCGAACGGCGAGAAGTGTGAGATCTTTACTGATAGCGAGTTCTGGATCAACGTCATTACTAAGTGGGCACCGGGCTGGGAAGCAAAGGGCTGGAAGAAGCCCGGTGGAGAGATCAAGAATCTTGATATCGTTCAGGAGGTTTACCCACTATACAAAGCGTCTGACGCGACGCTCACGTGGGTGCGTGGCCACGAAGGCGATGTCGGCAATGAGCTCGCCGACGAATGGGCGAACAAGGCGCGCGAGCGCGGTGATGTCGGTCCAATCGTGCTGGAGGCTGAGGCGCCAAAGACAGCGGAGCAATACGCCGATGAATACTTAGCGCTAACTCCCGTGATGCAGCTCGCTACGGCTCGTGATAATCAGCCATGGATTTCGAATGTCTATTTCATAGCAGATGAAGCACGTAATATCTACTGGCTGAGTTTACCGGAGCGCCGCCACAGTCAGGAAGTTGCTGATAATCCAAATGTAGCTATCTCGCTTGCGATTAAGCAAGACTTACCGGTGATCGGCGTTCAGGCGATGGGAACGGTTGATGTCGTGACTGATGCTAATGACGTAAAGCGTATTATCGATAGCTACATGGCCAAATATAACGGTGCCGGGCAAGACTTTTATGAGCGCTTCATGGCGGGTACCAACAAACACTATCTGTATAAGTTGACGCCAAGTAAGCTTGTGTTGTTTGACGAAGTGCATTTTAAAGACAGTCCACAGCAAGCTATTATCTAGAGGGTAGAATATGCCTAAGGTAGTTCATGTTAACGACACGATGCAGCAAGGTTATATCTATGAGCTGAGTGAGCCTACGGGGCAGAACTTCGCTGCGGATTTTAAGCCAGAGCTGACACCGAAAGAAATGCTGGAGCTCGGCGTCTTCGGCGGTGTGTATATGCGCGATTGTCGCGATGAATTTCCGGCGGATTGGTATACGCATGCGCGCTTGGCTGAGGGAACGCGCGATCCAATGCTTAATTTCTTTCAGATTAATGCCAGTCAGTCGCTGGGTGAATGGCGCCGCAAAGGATGGATCTACGAAGAGGACCCGCGCGGTTGGTTTCAGTGGTATTGCCGTTACTACATGGGGCGGCGTATTCCAGGTGAGGATGCTCGCCAGATCAAGCGATGGCGCCAGATGACTCGCCATATCGGGCAGGTAAAAGCCTACTGCACACCAGGCGACTTGGCGTGCCGGCGTCGACAGCGACAAGCGCTGCTGCACTGGGCATATGATAGCAGTAAGATATGATCACGATTTTAACTCCTTCAAAAACAATGGATTTTAGCGCGGATACACCAGGGTATGTTACGCCTGAGCTGCCTTATTTTGCAAAGGAGGCGGCGAGTATTCGATCGACTGTGGCCCGCTACGACACCGATACTATCATGAAGCTCATGCATGTGAGTCGTCCGCTCGCGGAGCGCGTCGTGGCTCAATATAACGATCCGGTGGTGCCAAAAGCTGCCTTGTGGGCGTATCGTGGCGATGTGTTTAAGGGGCTGCAGGCATGGACACTCGACGCGGAGAGCGTTGCTTTTGCTGAAGCGCATGTACTAGTGCCGAGTGCAGTCTACGGATTGCTACGGCCATCAGATTTGATTGAACCGTATCGTCTGGAGATGAATGCAAAGCTCAGTATTGATGGCGCAAAAGATCTACATGACTATTGGGGTGGACGACTTGCAAGCTACGTAGCGGAGCGGCCGGAACTTCACGGCGAGCTTTGTGTGTTGTCGTCCGAGGAGTACTCCCGTGCCCTTGTAGCAAACTTGCCGAAGAGTGTCGGTGTTGTCACACCGGCTTTTATCGACCGTAAGCCAAATGGACTCGAGGCGCAGGTTCCGATCTATAACAAGATGATGCGCGGCGTTATGGCGCGCTGGATTGTCGACAATCAGATCGACATAGCCGCTGATTTAGTGAATTTTAGTGGTCACGGCTACAGCTATAGCCAGGAGCGTAGTCGTACGGGTCGCCCAGTATTTTTCCGTGGCGAAATGAAGCCGCTTCGCTTCGACTGATGCGTGTGCTATACTGAGCCGGTAACAAACTAATATCAAGAGCGCGACGAGGGACTGGCCCGATGACTCGCCGGCAACCTATCTGAAAAGATAAGGTGCCAATTCCAGCCTGAATATTCAGGAAAGATATGTTTCTCTTCGCAGAACTCCTTTCTTGATGCTTCGGGGCAGATAGAGAGGAGTTTTTATGTCTGCAGAATATACCTACCGAACCGCCGAGAGCGTCTCGCCTGGCCACCCGGATAAAATATGTGATCAAATATCGGATGCGATTTTAGACGCACATTTAGTGGAGGATCCGCACGCACGTGTAGCGGTTGATGTGGCGGGTGGCCACGGCACGGTCTTTGTTACCGGCGAGGTTACTTCGCATGCAAAGCACGTCGATGTGGCAGCGATTGTTAAAAGAATTGCAGGCGATGTTGAAGTGATAAACACTATTGCACCGCAGAGTCCGGAAATCGCGCATGGTGTCGATACGGGCGGAGCGGGTGACCAGGGGATTATGATCGGGTA
>CBIHLX010000049.1:0-5911 GCA_966210935.1 uncultured bacterium
GTGTACTACTTGCCCCAAAGAGCGGCAAGGCAACTCGTCAAGATATCAAGAATAAGACGAACAACCTGAAGACACAGGCAAAAGACACTGCCAAAGAAGCCCGTAAGGTTGCAAAGAAAAGCGCTGCGACTATTAAAGAAGGCGCTGCCGAAGTGGCCGAAGAGGTCAAAGAATTCAGCGATGACGTCAAGAAGTCCGCTGATGATGTTGCTGCTAAGGCTAAAGTTACTAGCAAGCGTGTTGCGAAGACGGCGACTAAGACTGCGAAAGCTGTGAAGGCTGACGCAAAGACCAAGAAGACTAGTAAGTAGTCACGAATAAGTTACAGCAAAAAGACCGAATCTATCGGTCTTTTTGTGTTATTTCGGGGTATTGTCGAGCGAGAGCCACAGGTAGCGGCTGGCGACGGATGCGTAAGGGTGCCAGTGCCGTTGCTCGGCAATAGCAGCCACCTGCTCAGGTGTGGGCAAGCCCGGGAGTTGGTAGGCGTGCTGGACGCCTCGCTTTATGCCTAGGTCGCCAACCGGCAAAACATCGAGTCGAGCCATGCAAAACATGAGAAACATGTGAACGGTCCAGGCGCCTACTCCTTTAATTGCGGTCAGCTCATTAATAACCGCATCATTGTCGAGTCGATCGAGACGCGCAAAATCGACCCGTTGGTCTCGAGCGTGCTCCGCGATAGCGATGAGGTAGCTGGCTTTTTGGCGCGACAGACCGATGGTGCGCATATCGTCGATCGACGTGGCCAGTACCTCCTCGGGAGCTGGGAAGTGGTCAAAGAGGTCAATGAAGCGCTGTTTGATAGTGGTGGCCGCTTTAACGCTCAGTTGCTGGCCAATAATGCTACTCATTAGTTCTTGATAATAATGCGGATGCTTCGTGAACGTTGGCTCGGGGTGGCGCGCAATTAAGTCAGCCATGACAGGGTCGTGGGCTTTCAGATGGGCAATGGCCTCGTCGAGCTTAATCATCATAAAGTGAGCTCGCTGATCCGTGCATAGGTTGTATCGACTTTGTCGGCTTCTGCTTTTACGAGATGATCAACGAGGGCTTGTCCGCTTGAAGAGAGGATGGCATCGTGTGTCGGAAAGGCGGTATGCGGGTGAACGGCGCGCAGAAAGTCAATCACTTCACTGATCTTAAGCCATGGGGCGGCCACTGGCAGGGCGAGTGTGTCGACATAACGATCTTCGGGCAGTGTAAAAGAGTCACCGGGGTAGTAGAGGAGGTCATCGATCATAACCCCAAGGTTGGCAGGTGCCTGAATAGTGTCGGCGATACTGGCGTGGCTGCCGCCAAAGAACTCCAGTTCAAACGGTCCTAAGGATAGCGAATCGCCCGGCTCAACGGCTAGTGTCTGGAAGGCTTCAATACTGTCGATGACCGACGGGTGACCGACAATGATAGCATCGGGATTTTTATCGATAATCGAGGCGACGAGTTCTTCGTCAAAGTGATCGGCGTGGTCGTGGGTGATGACGACACCCACCACATGATCGGGTGCAATGAAGTCGGTAGTATAGGCGCCGGGATCGACAACGAGTATTTGGCCATCTTTTTCAATTGTGAAGCAGGCATGCTCGTATTTGGTGAGTTGTCGCATAAAATCCTCCTTTTAAAACCACTCCGCATAGGCAGCGCGAGCTTTACTTAGTTTGGGTGCAATGATGACTGAGCAATAGCCGCTAGCGGGCTGTTTATTGAAATAATCTTGGTGCTCGTCTTCGGCGGGGTAAAACGTTTCAAGGGGGACGATCTCGGTCACAATAGGGTCGTCCCAGTGCTGTTGGGCGCGATCACGGGCCGCTTCAAAGATGATTCGCTGCGCGTCGTTCTGATACATCATCGTCGATCGATACTGTGCGCCGACGTCGGCACCTTGACGATTGAGCGTGGTAGGATTGTGGATGAGGAAAAAGATATCGAGAAGTATCTCGGCTGGAAGAATGTTCGTATCAAATTGTACCCGCACTACTTCGGCGTGGCCAGTTCTGCCGCTTGCAACCCGGTAGTAGTCGGGTGTGCCGTCGCCGCCGGCATAGCCACTCTCCACGAAAGACACGCCTTTCAGGCGACGAAACACTGCGTCGATACACCAAAAGCAGCCGCCACCAAGGATAAACTCTGTCATATATCTAGTATACGCCGCTATACTAAGGAGGTGAATGCTGAAGAGTTTCGAGAGTTAATCTGGAGTAAGGGTCGCGAGCTGTACCGTGATATGCCGTGGCGGCGTGATACACGACCGTACTATGTGCTGGTGAGCGAGCTGATGCTGCAGCAGACGCAGGTGGACCGAGTGGTGCCAAAGTTTGAGGCATTTATTGAACGATTTCCAAATGAGAAGGTATTGGCAGGCGTATCGCTCGGTGAGGTGCTGGCACTATGGAGCGGGCTTGGCTACAACCGGCGCGCCAAGTTTCTCCACGACGCGGCGAAAATGATCACGGCGGAGTATAGCGGTATATTTCCTGAGACGCTTGAGCAACTCGTGAAACTACCTGGCGTTGGACCAAATACAGCTGGCGCTATTTTAGCCTACGCTTTTAATCAACCGAGTGTGTTTATTGAAACGAACGTACGAACTGTTTATTTTACACATTTCTTCGAAGATGCGGAGAGGGTAACCGATACGGAGCTGCGCCAAGTGGTGAGTCGGACAATCGACCGTGAGCATCCACGCGAGTTTTACCAGGCGCTAATGGACTATGGTACTTGGCTCAAGCGCCACGGTGGTGGTCGGCTGACGCAGAGCCATCACTATAAGAAGCAAGCGCCGCTGAAGGGGAGTGTCCGTGAAGTTCGAGGGGAGATTGTTAGGCGCCTGACAGTGTCCGATCTATCGCACGGCGCACTTGCAAATGGCTATGAAAGTGACGATCGATTTGAACCGGCTCTTGGCGGACTAGTAAGTGACGGACTAGTGGAGCGGACGGGTGAATTGTTTCATTTGACCAAATAGCCCTAAAAAGTGGATAATAGATAGCAATGAGACGACTACTACTTCTAGCTGGCATACTAAGCGTCCTTCTTGGCGGGGTGGCGACGGTTGTTCGCGCCCAAGAGTCGCCAGCTATGACTGATGAACACATCGCTCGTATTAAGGCGAGTTGTGTTCAAGCAAAGGTGAATATGTACCAGCTGCATGCGAGCGACGGTCTGCTACGCGTGAATCGTGGCCAGCTGTATCAATCGACCTCGACGAAGTTGATGGCGCCGTTTAATAGTCGCGTGGCGCTCAATCAGCTTGATAGCAGTAAGTTGGTGGCTATTACGAGCCAGTACGGCGATGAATTTAAAAGCTTCGATGTTAGTTACCGCGCATATGAAGAGGCACTTTCTAATGTCCTTGAACTCGACTGCGTGAAGCAGCCAGTGGCGTTTTATGACGGAGTGGCAGATGCACGTAAAAAACGTCAGCAGGTCTACATTCATAGTGAAGAGCTGCGTAAATTAACGCGCGAATACAAGGAAGCATTTGAGGCATTTTCACGTGATTTTAACGCAAAGGACGCAAAATGAGCGAAGAGCGACCGATAGAGATTCGTAAATTCCGCTGGCGTGAGCACAAGTTTTTGCTGCTCGTAGGGGCAACAATTATTATCTCGTTTATTCTAGTAGGTGTGGCGCTCGGTATGTATGCTCGTTCTGGCGCTGCTCAGCTTGACTTGAGCCGTCCAGGCTACAAGGATGTACGCGAGCATGCTGATCGCAACGACCAGCCAACGGCATTTCCGGCTACCGGCAAGATAACCAATGATAGCCTGAGTGATTTTAGAGACTTATACGATACGCAGTCGAAGCGCGTGACTGAATACGAAAGCTTCGGTGGAGATCCACTGAGTGATAAAGCCCTTGGGCTTGATACGCCGGTAGCTGAGCCGCAGCCGTAACTACGACTTCTTCTTTTTGACAGGTTCTTCTTCGGGCTCTTTTGGAGCAGGCGCTCCTTCAAGGAGGACGCCGTTGACTTCAAATGCCTCAAGCAGGCGACGACGCATTTCTGACGTAACTGACCATTGGTCAGATGGTTGAGTCTTGCCGGCAATCGTTAGCTTAACAGATGTGCCGGTAAACTCACCAAAGGTAACGAACGCGGGCGGTTCAATAATCTTATTTTGCCATTTTGCCATGCCGGCGAGTTTTTTACCGGTTTCGTTGATCAGGTCGATTGCCTTTTCAATGTCGGTAGTCGGCTGAAGGCTAATGGTGAAACGAGCCATGCTGTAGCCCATTGTCTTGTTGACGACATGCTGAATGGTGCCGTTTGGGAAGTAGTGGACATTGCCGTCGGCGTCGCGGATAACGGTAGAGCGGGTGCCGATACGTTCAACCGTGCCGCTGTTGCCGTTAATCTCGATGATATCACCAACACGGTACTGATTTTCAGAGACGATAAAAATGCCTGAGATGAAGTCCTTGACGAGTGACTGCGAACCGAAACCGAGCGCGACACCAATAATGCCGGCGCTCGCAAAGAGGGGGGCAAGGTCAATCTGCGGAAAAACGGTCTTTAGGAGTACGATTGCGCCAGTGATGAGGACAAGCACGCCCCAAATGTTGACGACGAGGCTCGCGAGTGTGTTCTGACGCTTCTCAATATCTTTACGGTGAATTTGGCGGTTGCGCGCACTCGCCGCAACGGCGTTACGGACAATGCTGCCAAGGATTTTGCGACCAAGCCAGTAGAGAAAGGCAGTAATAAGGACGACAACGATAGCATCGCCCCATCGTTCATTCAGCCAGGTTTGTAGGTTTTTTGGTGTTTCAACGAACCAGTCCATATGTGCTAGTATACCATGTGGACTATGACTCACTTAAACCCTGACGACTACATTATTACTCGCAAGCGCAAAAAGTATAAGTTTGCACAGTTTGCAAATTCACCTCTGTGCTTTGAAGCTGAGGAGTGGCAAGGGCAGGCGCCAGCCGACACTCTGGAGCTTGCAGCGGGCACGGGACTTTTTGGGGTATCCCTCGCCGAAGACGCGAGTCGACAGGTCGTGGCTGTGGATGTGAAGGCTGATCGCCTGCAAACCGGGGCACGTCTTGCGGCCGAAAAGGGTCTATCAAATGTCCGATTCTTGCGTGCACGTATCGAGGATCAATTGGTTGATTTACTGCCAGCTTCGACAGTTGAACGCCTCTGGGTAACGTTTCCCGATCCTTTTCCGAAGAAGCGTTTTGCCAAGAATCGCCTAACACATCCAAAATTTTTGAAATTATACCAGCGACTACTCACATCAACAGGTGCCTTCTATTTTAAAACCGATTCACACGATCTCTTTACGTGGAGCTTGGAGCAGCTCGTAGCGGAAGGCTGGACACTTACGGAGCTAAGCTTTGATTTGCATGAGTCGGACTTGAGTGATGCTTATAAAGTAAAAACGACATATGAGCAACGGTTCACTGCCGAGGGTTTGCCGTCGCATTTTGTAAAAGCAGTACCACCAAGCTTAAATTAACCAAGGACTAGAGGAGGACAGAATGAATTTAAACGAATACCAGACGTTAGCTCTGCGAACGGCGGCGCCAAAAGACAAAAAGAATGAACTCTTCCACTTACTGCTGGGTCTATGCGGCGAAGCAGGGGAAATTGCCGAAAAAACAAAGAAGATTGTGCGAGATCACGAAAGTGACTTCGCTAAACTTGATAAGAGTGATCTAACGAAAGAGTTAGGAGACGTGCTGTGGCATGTAGCGGTAATCGCAAACTACTTTAATATTTCGCTTGATGAAGTAGGCGAGACTAATATTCAGAAGCTTGCCGATCGCCTCAAGCGAGGGGCAATCGGAGGAAGTGGTGACGACCGTTAGTTAGCGAGGTGGTCGCGTAGCCAGCTGTCAATTGATCCAGCGCCCATGCAAAGAACGAGCTTGCCGTCACGGCGAGCTTTTTCAATATGCT
>CBIHLX010000050.1:0-5884 GCA_966210935.1 uncultured bacterium
CCACACTTCGCAACCACGAGGCTGCGCTCACTCGTGTAAACGTCGACATTGCCGATTATAAGCGCCAGCGTGCCGATAAGGTTGCTGAGCAGGCGCGACAGTGGATTGAGCAAGTGCGTCAGACGGGCGACTCGTATATCGCTCACCTTAATCCCGCTGATCGTCGTATCGTTCACCGTATTGCAGACGAATACGATGACATCCGCACCTTCTCAGAGGGTGAAGGACGTGATCGCCAAATTATTATCGCTCAAAAGAGCTCGTAGTTATTTCTTTAACGCTTGCTGGTAGATGGCGAGTGTCTCTTCGGCCATGCGCTTCCATGAGTACTTCTGGAGCTGCGCGTGGCCTTTTTTGATGAGTTCTTGACGAAGTGATTCGTTGCTTATGACTTCATTGATCGCCGCCGCCATGGCATCGGTATCACGTGGGTCGAAGTAGTGGGCGGCATCGACGTAGACCTCAGGCAGGCAGGTGGCATTACTGCTGACAACCGGGGCGCCGTAACCCATTGCTTCGAGACCAGGCAGGCCAAAACCTTCCATGAGTGACGGAAAGACATAGGCTTTGGCATGTGTGTAGAGCCAGTCGCGCTGGGCGTCTTCAATAAAGCCGGTGAAGTGGATGTTACGGTAGCCCTTCTCGTTAAAATACTGCTCATTGGCTTCAATTGCTTTATTTTTCTTACCGACTAAAATCAGTCCGAGATCCGGATGTGTCTCAAGAAGCTTTTGATGCGCATCGCCGAGGCGGCGAATATTTTTGTAGTCACTTTGCTGGCCGACGTAGAGGATGTATTCCTTAAACGGATGCTCATATGGTTGCAGTTGATCGATAGCGACGTCCGCCGCCTCGTAGGTGACGGTGATTTTCTCTGGCGAGACGCCGAGCGTGTTCACGATATCTTGCTTGGTGTAGTTGGTCGGTGCAATGATTACTCTACTCGTGCGCGCGACTACATGAAAAACCCCTCGGCCGATGAGCTGCTTAAAGCGGTACATGAACCAGTTTTTATCGGAGTTGTAGGTATTGAGAAGGGTGAGGTCATGAATGGTCGTGACATGGGCGCCTTGGTAAAGTACTGGCTGCTGCGGCATGCAGAAGTGCACCAGGTCAGCCTTGAGATCATCGAGGAATGATTTAAACGAAGTCTGCTCAGCAAGTGAATAGTTAGCGAAATCAGCGCTTTTAAGGCTGAAGCGAGGATTGGTTGGCTGCCAGAAGGTGAGGTCTTTGCTTGGGACGAGGATTGTGTAGTCATTGTTAGTATCGAGCTGCTCGAGGTAGGTGAGGAGGCGTTCGACGTATCGGCCGGTCGAAGAATTGATAATACGAGCGTCAATGACAATATGCATGTTCTTAGTATACCCTAGTCTTTTTTACTGAAGACGAGGCGGGTGTACCACATGTAGTTCCAAAAGAAGGTCGCAAGTGAGGCGAGGAGTTTAGCAATAATCACGACGAGTACCCCCTTGAGGCCAAGTGAATGAAGGAAGGTTTCGGTCGGCCACATGAGCAGTGGTTGCAGGAGCCAAATACCGGTTAGAGTGACGATGATAAACTGGATAACTTCACGTGGGATATGGTGATTGGGTGTACGGAAGGCGTATTTCTTACTCGCAATAAAACTATACACGAAGCCAACGGAAGTCGAGATAAGGTTGGCGAGGAGGAGAGGGAGACCAAGGCTGGTGAGTGTCAGGAGGATGCTGAAATCAATGGCCGTCGCTGTTGAGCTAACGAGGCTAAAGCGGATTTTGCGCGGTGTGATCTTCCAGTTAATCTTTCCCATTGTATAATCCTAGGATTTTTTAAAGACGAAGCGTGAGTAGAGGAGATAATTCCAGATGAGGGACACGATGGTGGCAATGAGCTTCGCGATAAATAGGACGATCGGCTCAGCCAGTTGCAGTGGAGTAATGGCGGCACTCACAGTGAGAATAACGAGCGGCTGCAGTATCCACAGGCCAATTAAGGTGACCACCATGAAGGCAATAAATTCCCGCTTCGCATTACCACCCTTTGCTTTGAAGGTGAACGTTTTGTTAGCAAAGAAGCTAAATACAAACGCAATTGAAGTTGAAAGAAAGTTACTAGCGATCTTATCAAGGCCGAGTGCGACAAAAAGAAAAAGCAGGCCGAAATCGAGCGCCGTATTAAAACCGCCAACGAGGGCAAAGCGGAGCTTTTCGGCATGCTTAAGGGCGAGCTGTTTCATAGTCTCGCTATTTCTTTCGCAGGTTATTGTGATGGTATTCTTCAACGAAATAGAGAGGACGACCCTTGGTCTCATTAAAGATACGGGCGACATACTCGCCGATGATACCCAGTGAAAGGAGCTGAACGCCTCCGAGGAAGAGGATAACGGCCATGAGCGATGAGTAGCCTTCACCAGTGGAAACACCAAAAAGCGGCCGGATAACGAGGTAGAGAATATAGATAAAGGCGACGAAAGATACCAGGGCGCCAAAGACTGTTGACCAACGAAGAGGTGCGGTCGTAAATGACACAATACCTTCGACGGCTAGGTCGAGCAGCTTCATGTAGTTCCATTTGGTTTCACCGGCAAAACGCGGATCACGGTCGTAGGTAACTTCTTTTTTCTTGTAGCCAATCCAGCTAAACATACCCTTAGTGTAGCGCTGGCTTTCACGCATTTGTTTGAGGGCCTCGACGCAGCGGCGATCGAGTAAGCGAAAATCACCGGTGTCCTGCTGAATCGGGATGCGAGTCGATCGTTGAAGGGTGCGGTAAAAGGCAGTTGAAGTTGTCTTCTTGAGCCAGGTCTCGCCTTCACGGCTAGTGCGACGCGCGTAAACATCGTCATAGCCCTCTTCCCAGTATTTGATCATTTCCGGGATGAGCTCTGGTGGGTCTTGAAGGTCGGCATCAATAATCACCGTCGCATCACCAGTGACGTGATCGAGCCCTGCAATCATGGCTGTTTCTTTGCCAAAATTGCGCGATAGGTTAACGTAGGCGATGCGTGAGTCATCGGCGGCAAGCTTCTTGATAATTTCTAGCGTTTGGTCACGACTACCGTCGTTTACAAAAAGGAATTCAAATGCGTATTTTGGAGTTTCACTGGCTAATTTGCCGAGCCTTTCATAGAGGTAGCGGAGTACCTCGGCTTCGTTGTAGGCCGGGATGAGGATGCTAATCGTTTGTTTAGCGGACATAGAGATATTATAGCATCGACGAGATGAGCGAAATGACAGTTTACTGTTATTTCAGAAGCGACTCGATGCTTCAGTGAAGCTATAACAGCTCAACAGAGTTAATTAGTTTGGTGACACTGGTACTCATGGTGACGCCTGCCTCTCGTAGTTTCTCTGTTTTTGCGTGAGCTGACTCTTGGTCGCTCCCGAGGATGGCGCCGGCATGGCCAAGCTGTACTCCCGCTGGGGCGGCATGGCCAGCAATATAGCCGTAAACGGGCTTGGTAATGTGCTGCTTAATGTAATCCGCTGCTAAGATTTCGTCGGTGCCACCAATTTCGCCTATCATGACAATCTGTGTGATTGCAGGGTCGTCTTCAAAAAGCTGCAGACACTCGGTAAAGTTGGTCCCGCGGATCGGATCGCCGCCAATACCAATAACGTAGCGCTGTCCAATGCCGCGTCGGCTGAGCCCTGCGGTCAGCTCATAGGTGAGAGTGCCAGAACGACTCACGACGCCAGTAGTGCCGGCTAGGCCCATGCTCGCCGGGATAATACCGAGAGTATGAAGTCTAGGGATAAGTATGCCGGGGGAGTTTGGCCCAATAAGTACGCTACTCTTCCCTGCCATGTAGTGTTTTATGTACAACATATCATGGATCGGCACGCCTTCGGTAATACAGATAATGAGCGGCACGTTAGCATTCACGGCTTCAATGATAGCGGCTTTGACAAATGCGGCTGGTACAAATATAACGCTGGCGTCGACCGAAAAGTCAGCTTGGATATCTTTAATGGTTGCGTAAACCGGAACGGTATCGACGAGGGTGCCAGCTTTATTAGGTGAGGTACCGGCGACGATATTAGCACCACTGGCGCGCATACGGGCGGTATGAAAAGCACCGTGGGTGCCAGTAATCCCTTGGACGATGATGTTCTTACCGGCAAAGATTTCCTTATTCATTGATTGCCTCCTTTGCACTCGCTATACAAGCGTCTAGGGTTGGCAGGAGCTGGATATTAGCCTCGGCCAAGATATCAGCAGCCGCTTCGTAGTTGGTGCCAGCTAAACGGATAAAGAGTGGCGGGAGGTCAGTGATCTGCTCGCGAGCGGCCAGTATTGCTTTTGCTACCTCGTCGCAGCGGGTAATACCAGCAAAGATATTGATGACAATTGCTTGTACATTTGAAAACTCGACAATGCGCCTAAAGGCTGCAAGTACCGTCTCGGTTGAGGCGCCACCGCCAATATCAAGGAAGTTGGCTGGCGTCATGTCGCCGTCGACTACGGCGTCAACTGTCGCCATCGCAAGGCCAGCGCCATTAGCCACTGTCGCCACTGTACCTTCCGGGTTAAGTACGACAAAGTTGGCGTCGTGTGCGGTTGCTTCAAATTGCCACTCTGAGTGGCGGAAGCGTGCCGCATCATCAAGTACCATCTTGCAGTCACCGGCAACGAGCCTGTTTTGCTTCGTGAGAATAAGCGGGTTGATTTCGATCAGGGTCGCGTCATTTTGAACAAAACACTGGTAGAGATTTTTGACTATATCTTGCAAGGCAAAGCTATGTGACTCAAGTCCGTAATATTCGGCTAGTCGTTCGCCGGCGGCCTCGTCATTTTTGCCATCAAGCGCGATATGCAAGAAGTCGGCAGAGTCATTCGATTCCACTTCCATACCGCCATCATGGTGGGCGACTAGTTCGATGGTCATTTCAGAGCGATTGATCAATATAGCAAGGTATAGCTCGCGGTCAATATCGAGCTTCTCTTCGGCAAGTAGGGTGCTAGGTGTATGGTCTTTAATAGGTAGGTGCAGTAAAGAGTTGATAATATCTTTTACGTCACCCCCTTGCTCGACAACACGTATGCCACCAAGCTTACCCCGGCCACCGACTGGTACTTGCGATTTCAATACGACAGGTGTACGGGTCGAGGAGTGACTAGTTTGGTTGATGAGCTCCGACTGTGGTATAGGAATGTTGCTTTCAGAGAGAATGCTCTTTGCTTCATATTCGAGTAGATTCATTATGATTTAGTGTACACCTTCCAACTGCCGCTTACCTGAGATTGCCGGTAGCCATTTGATTGTGCATTAGAAATAATAGCATCTAGGACCGGGGACTTATCTAGGTTTGAAGAGGTGACGATTAGGTCACATTTCCATTCGGGTATAGTTGAGTCGAAACCAATGAGAGTAAGATGATGCTTGCCTAGGTGCGGTGCGATATGATTGGTTGTGCAAATTGATTTTTGTAGCGGCAGGCTTTTTGTAATCATATGGCCACGTTTCTCATCTTCAGTAAATGAATAATTGCTAGGTTTAAAAATAAAATTCATTGGGGAGATTATGAATAATGCGACAGCGATAATTGCCAGTAGGCAGCTAATGCCAGTACTAAAACGAATTAACCGAAGCTTATGTAGAATCTTGTAATTACTAATCCTTTGTATGCCGTCCGCGGCGGCCATGATAAGTATAGGGGTGAGCGTTGCTCCGTAGTGGTAGTTAAACTGCCAATAGTTTTCGTTTGAGGAGAGAAACCTTTCGAGTATAAAAGGTACGGCGAGTATCACTAAAGGTGAAAAGAAAGTTAATCCAAGGAGCACACCAAATGTCTTCACAAAAGTGACGACCTTCACTAGTGGCAGAAAGAGGAGGCTAAGCGCGAAGAACGGATTGGTAGCAATGGCGACGTACGGCCCGGCCTTGGTCACGGCGTCGGGC
>CBIHLX010000051.1:0-5846 GCA_966210935.1 uncultured bacterium
GGCAACAAACAACACGCCAAGCTGAAGCTGCCAGATCGGATCGTGAGTCTTTTGAAAAACTTTTTTCATTTATCCACGCGTCCTATTTGTCATGTTTGTTGATTATAGCATATACGATATACCCTTATTATCGGCTTCGTCCCTACAAATAATCGAACCGATTTGCTCGGTTCGATTATTGCATTGCACACGACTCATATTGGCCGTACTGTCACGTTATGTTTATATTACTTGCTGATGTTACACTTACGGTACTATGCAGCATTAGTGCGTCCACACCTATATCAGCACTCCTTACCTATAGTATGAACCAAGGTAAGCGCCGTCACGTTCACGTACGAGACTATTGCAGCCGTCGACAAAGACAATAATGATAATCACATCATTATCATGGTTGCGGTAACGGTTTTCTCCAACAATACCCCTACCTGGATGGTGACGCCTGGCTACTTCATGTGCTCGCCCACTTGAGCCGTACCCATTGTTGTCGTGGCGGTTATTATTATGATGTCGCCAGTTATTGTCGTTATGATAGCTGTGTGCGCTTACGCCAAGAGGCAAAACAGACAGACTCATCACGCCTGCCATTAATGTCGCCGTAGTAAGCTTTCTCATATTGCTCATACTCCTCATACACCCTCCTTGTTTTTAAATTTCTTCTTGCGCTCGGTCCCTCACTTTCTTAACCCCTCCTTTCGCCTTCCCATTCAATAATAAAATTATGTACATAAACTTTCTGCGAGATACCTCACGCACACAGCACATCAACATGTATTTGTTTAAGCAGCAATTACCTGTCTATGTATTTTTATTGCTGCTTAGTGTCGCAAATTCCTAGTAGCTAAATTTGATATAATAAGTATAGTAACCATAAGCAGCGAGGCAACCGTCATTTTTAAACAACCGCTAGTGTTCGTAGACGTCGAAACGACTGGCATGAGTCCGCAGCGTGACCGTGTCATCGAAGTGGCCGCCATACGGGTGGAAGATAATCAGATTGTCGATTCTATTAGCACCCTTCTGGATCCTGGGGTTTCTATTCCCTATAACATTACGCAAATTACAGGCATAGCTAACGGTGACGTTGCAGGAAAACCATCATTTGACGACATCGCCGACCAGCTCCAGCAATTATGTGAAGGAGCAATTTTTGTTGCCCATAACGTACGCTTTGACTATTCATTTTTACGCCAAGAATTCAAACATGTCGGTATAGATTTTGCGCCCAAGCAGGTTTGCACGGTCAAGCTGTCGCGCTCTCTCTATCCGCACATGCCCCGACATCGCCTTAGTGATGTAATTAGTTATCATAATTTTACATTCATAAATCGCCACCGCGCTTATGATGATGCTCTCGTGTTAGTGCAATTTTGGCAAAAACTTCAAGCCGACCATACAATCGATATTGTCGAAGAAGCCCTCAAGTCCCAGATGTCTCGTCCTAGTATCCCACGTCATCTTGATAGTAAAATCATCCAGTCGCTACCCAGCGGACCAGGTGTCTATATTTTTGAAGACAATGATGGCGCACCGCTTTATATTGGCAAAAGTATCAATATAAAGAAGCGAGTGTTGAGCCATTTCACCGCCGATACGCGTGAAAGTAAAGAGTTTAAGATCTCCCAAAATATCCATCACATAAAGCACATCTCTACCACCGGCGAACTGTCTGCACTGCTACTTGAATCAAGCTTAATCAAACAGCACATGCCCGTCTACAATCGCCGCCTACGCAGACTCCGCTCTCTGTCCGTCACACTAAAACACACTGATGCCCATGGCTACATAAATCTCTCGCTCAGCGACCTTACCATGGCAGAAGTACCCGATTATCATAATATTGTCGCTATGCACCCACGGCGCATGGCGGCTAAAAACTCTCTTCTGTCAGCTGTTAAAACATTCGACCTTTGCCCTAAGTTATGTGGCCTCGAGAAAGCAAAAGGCGCCTGTTTCTCTTACCAACTAGGTAAATGTCGTGGCGCCTGTGTCGGCGACGAAGCGAGTGAAGACTACAATCAGCGCCTACTAAATGCGTTTAGCGGACGAGGAGTTGACGACTGGCCACACCAAGGTCCGGTACTCATCATCGAACATAGCGATACCAATGATAGCCAGACAGGCTTTATTGTCAACAACTGGATTATTGAGGGCACCGTGAACGTCGAAGCCGACAATACGCCGACTTATACGCCCTATAGCCAAGACTTTGATCTCGATGCCTATACAATTTTGCGGTCCTACCTCCTTCGCCACCCAGAGCGCGTCACAATTCGCACCTATCACGGCAAATTTGAAGAGCCGTACTTTTAGGCGCCTGCTGTATAATAAGACTAACTCCATATGAAACGTCTCGCTCATTACTCTCAGTATTTTCTTCGAAGCCCACGGCTCATCAAAGAGCTCATCGGGCACTCCACTATCACCAAGCATGACTTTGTGCTCGATATTGGCGCCGGCAGTGGCGTCATATCGTCAGTCCTGGCTGAGCGATGCGCTAAGGTGCTAGCCATTGAATACGAGCCACGTATGGCCAGCAAGCTTCGCGCCAACCTGTCTCGGCACTCTAATGTCACTGTTTTTGAAGGTGACTTCCTCGCAATGGACTTGCCCCAGGGGCCTTATAAAGTCTTTGCCAATATTCCCTTCCACCTAAGCTCACCCATCCTTCGCAAGCTCACCCAAGCCGCCACTCCCCCAGATGCAATCTACCTTGTAGTTCAAAAGCAGTTCGCCAATAAGCTCCTCCCCGACTCCGATCGCTTCACAGGGCAGCTCGGCATGATGGTTGGACCTAGATTTGCCGTTCGTATTCGCAAACGGCTCCAGCGCACCGACTTCTGGCCACATCCAAACGTCGACACCGTACTAGTAGAGCTGCTCCGTCGCGACACGCCTCTTATTGCATCGGCCGCAATGCCCGCCTATCGTCACTTTATCGAGGACTGCTTCTCCGATCCAAAGATTTTCGCCAAAATGCCACAACATAAGGTCAACCTCCCAGCCGACATAAAGCCCTCTCAGATGAAACTCACCCAATGGGTGGACCTGTTTAACGTACAACAAAAGTATCGCTAATATAGCATTAGACGCTCTATGGCATCCGCTGTTGTGTGATAAATGTCACACATAAAATGTGATTGCTCTCGTAGAGGCCACTCTACCTCTTACGCTATGGTCAACGTTAAGCACTTAGTCGGCGCATACGTTTCGCGCTGGAATCAAACGAGGAAGCCATGAAAAGCCGCAAGACAATAGTACCTAGCATCAGAAGGCGACAATGGGGTGCAGAGCGACGCACGACCCCGCTGTCAATGGTGCACGACATACCCTCGACTCATAAAATCGCACTCAGTCGATTAGCGATTGTTCTTACTATCGTCTTCTGGGTGGCCTATGTTGTGTCGACGGTCATTCGACAACTCTTTGACGGCCCTCAAAGTTTTCAATTTACTATGCACACTATCGGCTACCTAATAGTTGTAACCTTCCTCACCTTTTCAGCCCTTATGTATCTCGTGGCACGCCAAGGAGCACTGCAGCGCTTCAGCCGACATGTTCGCGTTCCTCGTGCTGAACTCGATCGTCACTTTACAGACAATCAAGCACCTATTACGGTTCTCGTGCCTTCATATAGCGAAGAGCCCCAAGTCATACGAAAGACTCTGCTATCTGCCGCACTTCAAGAATATCCCAACCTGCGCATTGTATTGCTACTCGATGACAACCCTTACCCAACCAGCCCCGACGCAGCAAGCCGACTTGATGCAACCAGAAACATTGGCAGCGACATCATGAAACTGCTCTCAGGTCCTCATAGACGCTTCGCAACTGCATCTGAAGCTTTTGAACAGCAGTATCCAAACGCCACACATGCCCCCCTAAAAGCTACCAGAGAATTAGCAACACACTACAGCTGGGCTGCGAACTGGCTAAATAAACTTGCCGATAAAGAGGACGTTGAAGACCACGTGGATCTCTTCTTTACCGAGCAAGTCCTGCAAAATCTCGCCAAAGAGTTACACCTCATGAAAGACGCTCTTATTGCTTCATGCGATGAAAACACCCCTCTCACAACAGATCGCATACGCCAACTATACCGCCGCCTCGTATGGACCTTCAGTGCCGAGTTAGAAGTTTTTGAAAGAAAAAAATTTACATCGCTGTCGCATGAAGCCAACAAGGCAATGAATCTTAACTCGTATATTGGACTAATGGGTGGTACATATCGTAGCGAACAAACACCAGACGGCGCAGTCCTCGTGCCGACTATAAGAGGAAAAAAAGGTGACATCACCATACCCGATAGCGAATTTCTGCTAACACTCGATGCCGATTCTATCCTACTCCGCGAATACTGCCTGCGTCTCGTTTATTTCCTACAGCAACCCGACAACGCCAAGGTTGCCGTCACCCAGACACCTTATTCATCTTTCCGGGGAGCGGCGACACGCATTGAGCGACTTGCTGGCGCTACAACCGACATCCAGCACATCCTTCATCAAGGCATGAGTCACTACGGCGCTACCTTCTGGGTTGGTGCCAATGCCGTCATCCGCAAACGCGCTCTCGATGATATTGTCGAAATGGAGTGGAGTGGCGGTTTTGAGGTTCGTCGCTTCATTCAGGACCGCACAGTTATTGAAGATACCGAATCTAGCGTTGACCTTACTCTTCACGGATGGACACTTGTTAACTACCCGGAGCGCCTCAGCTACAGTGCCACTCCTCCCGACTTCGGTTCACTTATCGTTCAGCGACGACGCTGGGCTAATGGCGGGCTACTTATTCTGCCGAAACTTCTTGAGCAGACGCGGGAGCGAAAAAGACGGAATGAGTTTGTATCTCCTACAGAGTTACTGCTCCGTCTCAACTATATGGCATCTATTGCCTGGGCAAGCTTCGGTTTGATATTTCTGCTTGCCTACCCATATGACAGCCGGCTTCTTAGCCCATTTGTTCTGCTTGCTGCGCTCCCGTATTTCCTCGCTATGGCCAGCGACCTCAAGTATTGCGGCTATAAACGTAGTGACATTTTCCGCATCTACGGCTTCAACCTCATCCTTATGCCAGTCAATCTAGCTGGTGTCCTAAAATCACTTCAGCAAGCGCTCACTGCCAAGAAAATTCCGTTTGCTCGTACTCCAAAAGTCAAAAACCGAACCATCGCACCTATGCTCTATGTTATCGCTCCGCTACTAATTGTCGGGTTCTCGGTGTTTACACTGTGGCGCGACGCAGTAGTGGGCAACTGGGGCAATGCCGCATTTGCTGGGTTCAATGCTTTTGTCGCAGCATGGGCAATACTAGCCTATATCGGCATCGGCAATACACTAATCGACATATGGCATGGCCTTACTGACTGGATGTACGTAGACTCACCTCGCACCTCCAGTACCCCTACCGCATCACAAGCGCCAGCCCTTGACTGGCAGGCAATCCTTTACCATGGCGATGCACAGGGTCATGTGCCGCTCGCTATGCGCAATAGTATGACAGCGCCAACAAACCGCGCCAAGGAGGAGGTCGTCTAATGTCCGCATCAACTCAGCAGATCACCCCCAATCAACATCGACACCTTTCGCCGTGGCGGGTCATGCTCGGCATTTTCATCCTTGCTCTAGCTGCAACTGGCCTATTTTTCGGCACTCAGCGATGGCAAGATATACAAGCCAACAGCTCCTCGAGTCCATGGTTTGCTAGCTATGTTGACGTGACGGCGACGCCAACATTCCCCTTTGAAAAAATGGGTGCCGGTGCGAAAAAAGACGTCATTCTATCATTTATAGTTTCAGCATCATCCGACCCTTGCTCTCCGACATGGGGTAATGCCTATACACTCAATC
>CBIHLX010000052.1:0-5386 GCA_966210935.1 uncultured bacterium
ACGCACCGCGGTTAGCACCTTGCTTTTTCCTCTGTTTTCGGCTACAATATGACAGTTACGCACTAAATATAGCTTCAATAATATTTAGTACAAGAAGGAAAAAATTATGGCAAAGAAAGTTATCGGCAACCTCAAGCTCCGTATTCCAGCTGGCCGCGCGACCGCAGGTCCTCCAGTTGGTTCAACACTTGGTCAATGGGGCCTCAACATGATGGATTTCATCAATCCATTTAACGACGCAACTAAAGACCTTATGGGCAAGGACGTTATCGTTCACCTCCAGGTATTTGAAGACCGTACATTCACATGGAAGTCACTTGGTCAGCCAGTTGACGACATGATTCGTGAGCGCGCTGGCATCCAAAAGGGAAGCGCTAAGCCTCACACCGACAAGGTTGGCAAAATCACTCGCGCTCAGCTCGAGGAAATCGCTGAAATCAAGAAAGACCAGCTTAATGCTATCGATCTTGAAGGCCGCGTCAAGGTTATCGCTGGTTCAGCACGCTCAATGGGCGTCGAAATCGCCGAATAATCTATCGACCAATAAAAATACCGTCGCAATCGCGGCGGTATTTTTTGTTCTTGATTCATGGAGTTACCTACTCGCTTGCGCCATACTCCGTCGAGGCCGCACAAGCCATACACCAGAAATGTAGGTGGCTACTACGAGACTTAGCGTCGCCCATTGCGTAATAGCCTCGATGGTACCCTGCTGCTCAATTGAGCTGTTACTTGCTGCAATCACACCTTGTGAAATCGCCATTGAACCAAATACCGCGATAACGCCCACCATACCGACCAGGCTAGCCACGAGAATCACCCGAAACAGCCGCTGCAAACGAGCTAATCCGGTCATCGCACGGTACGCAACCATAACCGCTAAAAAGGGAAACCCGATAACACTCACAAGCGACAGCAAATCACTCGGCTGCCCATCGACAAATATAGGCATAGCGAGGTTGCCTACAAAAAGCAGCACTACTACAATCGTAAGTGCCACGAAGAACTTTGTGCGCTGAAGCCACCATTTGTGCCAGACGGCCACCACAAGAAGCCCGCCAAGCGACGCAACAATACCAATCAGCGACGGAACCGCCATGACGAGAGGTGAAAATAAATTAAATACACCCGCCATCTGAAGCCCGAAACCAGACACGAAGGTAAGCAGCAGGCTAGTGATCATGACGACCGAGCCCGCCGTTAGGCGGAGCCATACCGCTCCACGCGGCACCATTACGATGCCAGCGACAAACGGTATAACGGCCGCCGCGACCGTTGCCAGCATAATCACTAAATCGGTCCCGAACATCCCATCATGCCCCATTCGCATATAAAAGGCCTGCTGGATACTGAGCATAACAATCAACAGGGCGATAAAGCCAAGTGAAACAAGACTGAATAACATTTGAAAACGTAACGGCAGTTGAGCAAGAGATAGCGAGGTGTGCATATTTCGATCTTATCACGCCGAGCTCCCCGTAAACTATAACCGTACCGATCGGCAACTAGTTGTAAAAAATGCTTACGTCGTTGACGCTTCAACTAAACAACGCGCTATACTAAGAGTGGTCATGTGAGTACTGGGAGACCTTTCAACTCGCAGACCTTCATACACAATAGTCGACATACACACCGGCAACGCGCAAGGCGTCCCTGTCGCAACTACATATTCAATCGCTACTTCAGGTGATACAGCAGGCCCTTAGGCGGTAGGCGTCTGTCTCCTCGTAGCTTACTCATAAATCCGCAACTGACGCGACTTTCTTGTTGTCAGTTTTTTGTTTACCTAAAAACAACTACTTATATCTCTAGGAGTATGAATATGAACCAATCAACTACTATCAACCATCCAGTCGCCGTAACCGCAATGGGCTTCGGTCGCGATATGCGAGCCTACCCACGCCGCATGGAGTATCAAGGGGCAACCTACGACTTCATCGACGCCGGGCTGCGTCTTGTCGTAAAGAGCGGGGAAAAGATTGCCGAGATCCTCACACTGAGCGATGGCGCCAATCAGTTCCGCCTCAAGAGCGACAACCACGGCGGCAGCTGGACACTGCTTAGCATCAGCTAACAGGAGAGTAGAAGCGAGAGGGGAGCTGAGGCTCCTCTTTTGTTTGCCTCGGCTACCTCTGGTAATTTTGATAAATTTATGTTACAATAAAAGGACAGTAAATCAATGTTGGGAGGCCGTAAAACGCCGCTATTACCACAGAAAGGATAGTTGTTATGGCAAAGAAAGCCGAACTACTTGAAAAGGCCGCTGAGCTTAAGCTCGAGGTCACCGAAAAGAACACGATCGCAGAGATCGAAGCTGCGATCCTCGCAGTTGAAAATGCACCAAGCGACATGGAAGTTACTGCTGTCGTTATTGAAACTACCGACGAGCCAAAGGCGGCAAAGGCCGGCAAGCGTAGCGAGAAGTCTCTTGCTGAAGCTGAAGCTAAGGCAGAGAAGGAAGCTCGCAAGGAAGCTGGCGACACTACTCCTCAGTCTGAAGAAGCCGAAGCTCGCTCAACTAAGGGCCCTAAGCCAGTTGTTCGTCCATTGATCGAACGCCGTGGCAAGAACTACCGCAAGCTTGCTGAGCAGGTTGAAGCAGGTAAGACTTACACTCTCGCAGAAGCCCTTGAGCTCGCTACCAAGACTAGCCCAAGCAAGTTTGACGCTAGCGTTGAAGTGCACGTACGCCTCGGTGTTGACCCGCGTCAGGCCGACCAGAACATCCGTACAACCGTATCACTTCCAAACGGTACCGGTAAGACTGTTCGCGTTGCGGTTTTCGCTCCAGAAGCTGAGCTTGCTGCCGCTAAGGCCGCCGGCGCTGACATCGCTGGTGATGAAGAATTCCTAAAGCAGCTCGACAAAGAAGAGCTTAACTTCGACATCCTCGTTGCAACTCCTCAGTACATGCCAAAGCTTGGTAAGTACGCTCGTCTGCTTGGTCCACGCGGCCTCATGCCAAACCCTAAGAGCGGTACTGTTGCAACTGACGTTGCGAAGGCCGTTACTGAAGCTAAAGCTGGTAAGGTTGAGTACCGTGTCGACAAGCAAGCTATCGTTCACCTTAGCATCGGTAAGGTAAGCTTCGGCGCCGCTAAGCTTGAAGAGAACGCACGTGCATTCTTTGACAGCCTTCAGGCACAGAAGCCAGGCAGCCTTAAGGGCGGCTACGTTAAGACTACTGCTATCAGCACCACTATGGGTCCTGGTATCAAGGTTGAAAACGTCGTTAGCTAATCTAAGCTACGCAATAAAAATCGCCTCATTATGAGGCGATTTTTTGTTTGATATCGTTATCAGACAGAGGCTTACGGCGACTAGCCAGCGAGATTACCGCACCACCAATTAACCTTACAAGCCCGTCAGTAATAGGCTGCAGTTCATCACGAAGCGTATGACGTTCCTCGATAGACGGCTCCTCGTCCGGTTCAAAATAATCTATATCATACTCAGCCGGTATCTGCGGCTGCTCCTGCTTGTGAGGGCCCGGCACACTCTCGACCGACTGCACCTCTTTGGCAGGAATATAAAAGTATGCAGCATCCTCAACGGCACGATCAAGCACTTCCGATGACGGCTTAATGAGCGTATACATTAGCTCAAGCTCATGTGTCGAAAGTGGCTGTCCATCTATCGCAATTACCGTTCCGTTGTGCACACTCAACTGGCGGCGCAACCCAAGCATATCCTCCTCGGTAGCCTCTAGGAGATCAGAAGAAATGTAGTCGAGAATGGTACGCCGAGTACGATCATAATCATTTTCATTGCTACTCTCCTCGGGAAGCTGAGACGACAACACGACATAATCAGCACTCAAGCGACGCAGCCGCTGCATGTCATCACTAGTAAGTGTCGATTGAGAGAGAAAGTCCTTGAATTCCTTTTCAAGCTGCTTTATATCGATTTCCTGCTGCGTATACAGGTGCCTACGTCCATATTCGTCAGTCCAATATTTCGGCGAATATGTGTTTGATGAAGAAAAAGTTTCTACTGCCATAGCATGCCTTTGCGTGTGAATTTTATTGGCGGGCTGTTTGGTGTTTAACGGCTCTTGGCCACATCATACCATGAGCATGATAGGAAAAATAGATTTTAAGGCAAATATATTGTAAAGTTAGTCGCAGGGTGGGTGAACGTTAAGAGTTTGCCCCTTGGCATCTAGGAGCTGTTATGTCTTTTGGAGCTCGAGTTCTTGCCGACTCGATCAGTCCGCAAGGGGTTCGTCTTCTCACGCTTGAGATGACCTATCCGCGCATTATTCATGCAGAGCAAATGACCCACCGTGTCTTCAGTCGTAACTCGGCTAGCACACGGGCCATTCCTCTCAAAAACCAGATCATCAACCTACTCGACAATCCCTTCGTCCCGGAAAAGTTCGGCATCAACCAGCCTGGTATGCAGTCATTCCGACACCTCGAGGGCAAGAAGTACGAAGAGGCCAAGGAGATCTGGCTGCAAGGGCGAGATCGTGCCGTCACTACTGCTATCGAGCTGCTGCTCGGCATCGAACTCGCGGGCGAGATCCTGCAGTACGAGTCGACAGCGCATCGCGAGTACGTACACTGCGAGATGATCAGGGAAAAGTTGCCAGAGATCCTGGCGCACATTCCGGACTCGAGCAGTGTGGTCGACCTGGCGGAAACCAGCCTGCTGAATGTCCACAAGCAGCTAGCGGGGCGCGGCCTCGAAGCTTACATGTGGCACACAGGAGTATTCACCGGCACCGAATGGGACAACTACCGCGGGCTCCGCGACCACCCAGACGCCCAAGGTGAAATCGCCACCATCGCCCGGCTGGCCAAGCAGGTAATCGAGGAGTCGGAGCCGCGCACCCTTAAGCATGGTGAGTGGCATTTGCCCTATGTCGAGGAAGGAGAATTTGACGATCCGTCCAACGGCATTAAGGCATCGGCAGCACGCTGTGCCGCAGTGAGCTACAACCGCCAGGCGAGCAAGCGCGGCTTCGAGATCGAGGCTAAGCGCTACGACGACTTGGTAAGTGGCGGACACATGTCTCCGCTTGAGCACCAGGCCACGCCGTTTTCTGATCAGGAAATCGAGCTGCGCGAGGCAGGAGCAAACACCCTGCGGAGCGACGGTGAGCGACTGGGCTTCTCCGACGAGCATATTGCACAGCTCGTCGACGGCCTGCAGTTCAACGGCAATCTGCGCGGCTGGCTTCAGCACCGCAAGACCATTCGACACGAGGGTGATTTCTCGCAGGTCGTGAGAGAGAGGGCGGACGTTTAGGTGCCCGGTGAGTTGGCTCGATGGATCAGTGATCCGTCGCCGGCTCATCGGGCCAATTCATTTTTAGACATTATCTTCATTTGCATAAGCATAATATCGCATGGTATAGTATGGCCACAACCTAACAAAAACA
>CBIHLX010000053.1:0-5265 GCA_966210935.1 uncultured bacterium
GTGGCGATAACTCTACCGAAAAGATAGCCCTCAGGAAGCTTCATGGAGAAAATATCTCCCGGCAGGACTTTCTTGCGTGATGGTGTTTGTAGCTGGAATAGTAGCGGTGTTTCTTCTGCAGGTAGAGTCATATGTACCTAAGATTATACATCAGTGGAAGAGCTGAGTGCTCTTAGGACGCAGCCTCCCTAAATAGACTGTCGCCAGTTGCCTTGAAGCCCGACCGTATCATCGAGTCGCGAAATGGGTTAGTGTCGGCTAACTCAGCGTACAGATAACTGACGCCGATGCGATCTGCTGCCTTTAGTAACTCCAACATAATGGCAGCGCCTATCCCCTTGTGTTGATGCGCTGGACTAACAACCAGGTCACATAGGACGGCGTGGCGGACATTGCCAGCAAGGCAAGCCACGCCCACAAGATTAGACTCGGAGTCACGTACGCCGATAACGGCCAATGACTGCTCGATACAGGTCTGCCATCGTTCGCGCGTGTCACCCCTCCAGTTAATTGATTCACGCAAAGTAATAATTTCAGTCGCCGTAACACTCTTCTCGTCAGTAAAGTAATATCGATCTGGTAGATTTGCGCCTACAAATGCATTCTCTGTCATAGCTTCATCATACCAAACAACACTCGTTCCTTTACGCTAGCTCAATCTCTAGTGCGCAATATATAAGATACCCCCACTTAGTCCTCTTGTGACTAGTTAGTAAACAATAGTCAGTACTTTATCATTTTCGGCGTCACGAGAGGCCCTCACTTCAAATTGCAGGGGCACGTGATGGCTCGAGTCGTTAATAATGTGACTTAAAAGTTTGGGGAGAAAATGGCTAGCTCGACCAATTTAGAATTGTTCTCAATAGTATTCATTGATAACAGAGGTCGCAGAAGCAATTCGGCGACTTTTTTCATGTCTTGATGGCTTTAAGAGAGCAACTAAAATCCGTCGCCCACCCCTGTGGTTCGAATAGCATTCTTTCAGGTGTCAAAAACGCAAATAAAAATACAACACCCTCCTAGCCCTACCTCTGTTAGTGTGACATTGGTGCTGTAATGACGACAGCACCGATTGGTACACCTAGCTGCTGGCGAGAGGCACAAAAGAAGGCACCGATAACTCAGTACCTTCTTTGCATAGTTTCAGTAGAGAAGCCTAGTGACTCATTCCTGCAGCTCGCATCAGCCCGTAAAGCCTACTGACGATATCCTGATTGATGTCGATTTGCTCCTGGGCTATCTGCTTGACCTCTGGCTGCGTCGCCTTATCTTTTGCCTGGCGCGCCATCGCAATCTCGTTATTCCGCATCAGGATCAGATAGTTCACATACCGCCAGCCGGTGCCATCACCTGCTGGCAAACTTTGTAGCTCATCAGCCATATCCGGAGGCGTCATATTGAAACCGGATGCTTTATCTGCGGTGCGAGTCGCGTTACCTTGCTGTACTTTCTCAGTTCCAGTATTCGTAACTGCAGTTTGAGATGTCGCGGCATGCTGCTTGTGAAGTAGGTAGCCGCCGGCACCGCCAACGACCAAAGTAGCGACAACTAGGATTGATGTTCCAATAATCTTGCCCATAAAAATCCTAGTGCTGCATACCTGACATGCTTGATGACGAATCACTAACGGTGGATGCGTAGCCCCAATTCTTCTGCCACTGCTTCATCTGGGCGATCTCACGCTCCTGGGCAGAAATGACCATGACGGCAAGATCTTTAACCTCAGCATGCGATGCATTTGCATCCGCGTACTTCGACATCTCGACGGCCTGCTCGTGATGAACAACCATGAGCTCCAGGAATTTCTTGTCGAACGCGGCCCCGGTAAGATCGATCAACTCCGTGCCCATATTCATCATGTCGCCCGACATACTGTTGGCCATGCCACTGTGGCTACCGTGGCCACCCATGGTCTGCTCGTAGCCCCACTCCGTCTGCCAAGTTCGCATCTTCGCGATCTCTTGGCTTTGAGTTTTTATAATATCCTGCGCCATAGCTTTTAGTTCTTGGCGTTCCGCTGCACCGTTTGCCATTTCGGCCATATTGACCGCCCCTTCATGATGCGCAATCATGTCAGCGATATAGGCCTCATCGAACGCCTCGCCCTTGAGGGTAGCGAACTTATTGTCATCGCCTTGGGCAACATCAGCTGATGAACTAGCCTGCTGCTGGCTCTTGTCAGACGCTTGCTTAGTGGTCACGAAGTACCAGGTTGCCACACCGGCAACTGCAACGATAGCGAGTGAGAGAATAATTTTGTTAGTACGTGTCATAGAATCCTTTCCTTAATTTAGATGAGCTAAGGTTGAAGGAGTACACTATAAGCCGGTGGAATAATAGCCACTCAATAGTGGAATGTCAGGCGGAAGCCAGCTGCTTTGTTGCCAGATTCTACCGTCATAAAGAAGACCGATACCCATTGCCTCAATACTGATGTTTTGGACAGGAAAGGCCGAAGCTTCCTTCGAAGGCTCGTCATCTTGGTGCTCGATATCGGCCGGCTGATTCTTTCGCCGGTCGAGCACCGCCTGGCAAACAGTTTGGCAACTCACATCACCCGTGTGCTGTGAATGCATGGAGTGGAAGGATAGACTGCGCGCCACTGGCGAATACAGGTGAACAATCCCCAGAATGGCGACAATAAAGGCGAAACCAGCAATAGAGGTTATGCGCTTATGCATTACTTCTATTATAACATTCTCGATTGCACCCCTGTCGGACGTACCGCCATTATCGACATACCAACCGATAACCGTTATTTCTTAGGCGTCTATTTCGTCACGCACACTACGTTCATTGCTCGTCCAACCCGCATACGGATTCATGCACCTATGCAAGATTATTGTGTAACCATAAACAATTCAGTATAATTACCTCAAGCCATCCGGCACCAAGACTGAGCGACAATCTTCGTAGCTTATAGCGCGGCAAACAGGGGCTGCAACATAATGCAGCGGCTGACCGTCGAATCAGTCTAATTTTGGGAGGTGTTAGCAATCATGCCAAACACTCAAAACTTACGACCAGGCCAGAGAGCGCCACGTTCGGGACAATATGAAGTTGTTGGACCACGTGGTGGCCAGACAGGACAAGAGGTAACATCAGTTCGACTGAAACCACTACCTCCAACTCCTAAGCCAGGACAATCGTACGTTCTCGTTGATCCAACGAAGCACCGTACGAAGTAGTCCCTACTTCGGTCGCCGGATGGCGGAAATCATCCCATAATCCACGCCCCGCCTTACTGCGGGGTTTCCTTTTGCCTAAGAAAAGAAGCCCCTTTCGGGGCTCCTGTTACTTCAGCACAATGCCCGGTATGACATTACGACGTGGTCGGGTATCCATAGCTAACTCCTTTCTCACTTGGAAGGCTTCTACTAACGCTGCCTCCTATCCGCAATCTAACCGACTATGCCCATCAAAAACAGTCTGTTTTTTAGCTTGTGTGCTACGTTAGATTAAGGACACCATATTCTCTTAATAAACTTATGCTTGCAAAGAACTCCCTCTTGGCTCATAACTGTTCCCAGTCACCACCTCTTTTGCGGTGTAGAGATCCTGGCTTCTTCGAGCCCAGATCCCTGCACCGTGCAGGCAGTCAGGCGATTGCCTGCTGACAATGAGAGAAGGTGAAGCATGGTTCATCGCATGATTGGGTATGACCTTTCCTACCGGCGCAATGCATTTAGCTCAAAGATTGATCCCGACGGGTTGCCGTCACACGCCCTTGAGCTAGCGTTTGAGCAAGCCACAGACGCCGTCAAGAAGGAAAGTGAAGGACAGTGGCTGATCATCAACAAGGCCACGTTCATCTCTTCCGACTTGAGCTCGACAATTGAACTGACAGTGTATGTCCCTGACCAGGTTCGTCCGCGAGACCAGGTAGTTGCTGCTGTCGCTCAATTTGAGGCGGCGATCCTCGTGCACCACGGAGTCGTGCTTGACGAGACACTTCGCAGCATTGAGGAGGATGGCCCAAAGTGCGAGATTCCGGCATGTAGCAAGAAACCCGAGTGGGTACGCCGTACTGCATTCAGCGGCAACCACCTCTTCTGCAAGGTGCATGCAGAGGCAGAAGAGGACTTCGGCGACAACAGTTCAAACTACATGTTCTGGCAGCAAATAGTGCAAGTCACCACCTAGTCCGCACTTCGCGGCGAAAAGAGCCCAACCTTCATTGGTTGAGAGCCATTCGTCCGCTGAAGGTGCGGGCTCTTTTCGTATCTAGCGCTTCTTCTGATTCAGCAGAAAAATCCGCGCCACGTCGTAGCTACAGCCAACGCGCTTCGCGATCTCACGGATGATCATCCCTTGCTTGCGGAGCCGAAGGATCTCTCCTTCCTTGGCTGGAGTGAGGCCGCGAGGCCTAGTGCCAACGCCACGCTCGACCAGGAGGCGCAAGAAGGTTGACTTCGCGATGCCGTATTCACGAGCCAGCGCCGTGCTCGTCTCGCCCGCTTCGTAGCGAGTCACGAGTTGATCAAGTTCTTCCGGCGTGAAGCGATCCGCCAGACGGTAGCGCTGCGCAGGACGAGGCTTCTTCGCCGGAGGGCGGCGGAGTTCAGCTGCGTCGATCCGATCGAGGGCGTCGCGGATGATGTTGAGCTTGTCTATTTTGAAGCTGGCCCGGTTTGAGTAACATCCTAGGACCTCGACCAAGAAGAATTTTCACTTAAATCCACCATCATATCGTATGGTGGATTTAGTTTTATAACAGATACAGCGTTGTCACCAACGCGGAGGTTCAACACCACTTCTTTATACACCGCATCTTCTTCAATCAAATCTGTCGTACTTAGTACTGTTTCCAGATACGAATGGATGAGTTCAACAAATTCTTCACGGGTTGGCAAAGCAGCGTGAAGTCGAGTGATGTCCCTGCCGATAGCATCGATACTGGCTTTATTGGTCAGGATAAGATTTTGGTAATGCTCCAGCTTACCTGTATGATGCTTCTTGTAATCCTCCATACTAACAAGTTGCAGGGATTGGTATTTGGCATACATTAACTCATTCTCTTTGAGCCTTGACTTAGCCTCTACAAGCTTGCGCTTGGCTATCTCCTTGTCGGCAGCTATCTTCTGCTCTAGCCTGCCGATATAAAGTTTGTGCGCCTCTACTACGTTCTTCGTAAGATGACGTAGCGTCCACTCGATATGCGCCGTGATATATTTCATTCGTACGGTTTTTGGTAGCTTTTTACCATAAAGCTCAATTGCTTTTTCAGGATTACCCAAACGAGCTGCATTCATAGCCGTCATTGGA
>CBIHLX010000054.1:0-5081 GCA_966210935.1 uncultured bacterium
ACATAGAATAAGTAAGCACAAGCAATATTTGATAGTTAATCTGAGGTATTGAGACGAGTGGCGCGAAGGACGGATTTATTGGTAATTGGCTGGCCTGCAGAATTTTTTTCGGCGTCAATTGTAACGACAATCGTGCTAGCAGCCGAGGGGTTCACTTGGCTACATGTGCTACTGTCACAGTCGGGTGCACCATAGTATTCAACAGTGAACGTATCGACATTACCCATGATTAACGCGTCTTGTGTTTGACACTGTGCGGCGGTTTGACCTGGGCTGCAGCTGTTTTGCTGCCATGGCTGGTCGCACACCATAGTTGCTCCTGCGGTGAGGGTGAATGGTGCAACGAGTGTTCGTCGATAGAGGTTTTTGTTGTAGACATAGTAGACCACGGTAGTCTTGTGGGGGTTGTTGTAGCTTTGGTTGGCGCCACAGGCGTTTGGCTGGGCGTAATAGACCACCTTACGGTCGGCAGAAATAGGGTTAGTTGTTGTCGACATAGTGGAGAGCAAAAGGATATTGGCCGCCGGCGCCGTAAAAGCGCTGGTGCCAGTGAAGTTATTGTTGCTTCCTTGTGGCGACGTAAGGGCTCCGGTAGTTGTGGGAAATGCGAGGCTGATACGCGCGTCTTGCTCGATCCTGTCGAGGGCCGTTTGGGTTTCGTACACAAGGTTATTGGTATCGCGGCTAACAAGTGCGTCGCTCACCATGGTGACGAGTGCGAGAATGAAGCCTCCGAGGGTGAGGATTAAGATAGGAGCAATGACGACAACTTCAACAAGTGTGAATCCGTGGCGGCTGCGGTGGTTAGTTGGTGACGAAAAGCGCATGTTCTACCTTTTTTCTGGGGTTATCGGTACCGTACTGGATGACGACTTTAACAAGTGATGTGCCGCTGTTTGGAGTGGTGAGGTTGTAGGGGCAGGTGATAGTTGCTGAAATGTCGACCGTATCGGCTGGCCCCAGTGAGGCATACTGTGGATCGGTCGGCATGGCGGGAGTAGGAGTGATGGTAGTGCAGGGGTTGGTGGCGAGTGGTGAATATTGGCGGAGGTACTGGTAGGCGAGGTTGCTGGCGGTTGCTTGGTTACGGGCGTCGCTACCATCACGCACGACGGCGACATACAGCTGATAGCCGGCTGCGGCAAACGCCGCCGCGATAAAGATCGTGATAAGAAGCTCAACGGCAGAAAAACCGGCTTGTGAAGACGAGGGTGCGCTCATTATTGATATTTACTCGCTAGTATTTGTAGTACGGTGTTATTTTCGAGCATGTAGTAGAGGTTGAACTTGCGACATTGCCCAGTAACCATACTGGCGCACAGTGCACCGCTGCTTGTCAGAGGTTGGTAGATATAGGTCGAGGTGGTAATGGTGGATGCAATTGGGGTCGTCTTGCTGTTGCTGGTGGCGACGACGAGACTCATGGGATCGGAAGTCTGGACGGTAGGTGCGCGCAGGATCTTTGGATCGATATTGCGGAGCAGGGCTAGGAGTTCGGCTTCGGTGTCGATATCTAGAGTGCCCGGGTAGCGGCCAACGGTAGTTGATGTGTCGGAGCCTGTTGTGTAGAAGTTGTCGAGCTGTTGAGACAGGATGGTCATGTCGGTGACGCGTTCTTCGTCGCGGGCACGAGCTTCGGTGCCACCAAGGCTAACTACTGCCAGAATAAGCAGTACCACCATGACAGTAATGGTAATCAATACTTCAATAAGAGTGAAGCCATAAGCGTGACGCATATAGCTCTAGCATAAGGGGTTTGGGCGCTAGACGCAAGCTTAGAGTTCGAGAGGTTCTTGCTCGATAATAATTCGGAAGGTATCGCGAACTTTACCGATGATTTCGCTGCGGGCGTCGGCAAGATCCTGGTAGCTAGTGGCTGATTCGTTGATGAGGACGAGAGCATTCTTGTCGTGAACGCGCATGCCGTGGAGGGCTTGGCCTTTGAGGCCGGCTTGTTCGATAAGCCAGCCGGTCGGGATCTTATATTTGCCATCAGGCATGTCGTAGGACGGAATATCCGGGTACTGCGTTCGCAGCTCGTCCATCTGCCAGTCCTCAATGATGGCATTTTTAAAGAAAGAGCCCGTGTTTGGCGTGATTGTAGGGTCGGGAAGCTTGTCTTTACGGATAGCAATGACCGCGTCACGGACGATTTGCGGTGTAAAGAGGGTGATATTATTGGCGTCAAAATAGGCTTGCACGGCAGCATAAAACGGTGGCTGTGGAGCGGATTTATAGAGCTTTATGGTGATCGAAGTGATGATGTAGCGACCAGCGGCTCGGCCACGGAAGATGCTGTGGCGGTACGAAAACTCACAATCAGCTGCCTGCAAAGTGACGTGCTGGCTTTCTTGTGTGTCATAGGCTTCAAGGGATATGAGCGTATCGGCAATTTCTTGACCGTAGGCGCCAACATTTTGCACCGGCGCTGCGCCAGCGGTGCCGGGAATCGCTGACATAGCTTCGATACCACTGAGATTCATCTCGACAGTGCGACGTACAGCGTCGTCCCAGTTCTCGCCAGCACCAATTTTAATGGTGGTTTCACTTGCCGTGTCATTTATAACTTCAAAGCCAGGGATCCGGTTGCGTACAATGATGCCGTCAAAGCCTTCGTCGTGCACGATAATGTTGCTACCGCCGCCTAGGACAAATAAGGGGAGCTGCTGGCTGGCGGCATTAGTGCAGATTGTCGCTACTTCATCGAGAGTGTGTACTTCGGTCATGAAGCGGGCATTGCCGCCAAGACGCATGGTTGTGTAGTTCTTAAGAGGTATGTTGGTATGAATATCCATGTTGGTTTGATTATAGCTTAGATAGCTTGAGGAGTGCTACTCGACAACAATTGTCCCTTGGGCGGATGCATTGAGGTGGTCGTGGAATCCCCACGTACCTTTTTCGGTCAAGGTAAAGTCGCGACTTTCGCCGGGGGCGATACTTCCTTCGTTTAACTCGGCATTACTTGTGTGGGTTGGGTGTGGGTCCGACGCGAAGTCGAGCTCACGTGACGAGTTATTGATGACAGTGATGGTTGCGCCCGCACTGACGCTTAGGTTTGAAGGAGTGAATGTGTTGCCATTGTAGGTGATGGTCGTCGAAGCGGCAGGGGCTGGCTGCTCGGGCGTGGTGTCGTTGCCGCTAGGGCTGGTGGCGCTGGGGTTACTGGGCGCTGGAAGGGTGTCTTCTGTTGAGCGTCTGTTAAGATACCAAATGATACCACCGCCAATAAGCGCAATAACAGCGACCGAAATGATGATACGTGCGGTTGTATTCATGGGCTACCCTCCTTTGGGGAATAGGATTATATTATAAGTATGTGCGTCTTATTTAGGGGTGTCAACAGGAGGGGATATGAAGCAAGCGTTAATAAAGTTTGATAATTGGCTAGCCAAGCAGCAGCACCTTGCTCCGCTGTTGCTGCGGGTGGGTTTGGCGACTGTCTTTTTCTACGCGGCGATTTCGTCACTTGTGAGTCCTCGGGATTGGGTGGGTTATGTCCCTGATTTCATTCAGCTAATCCTGCCAGCGGAAGTGGTGCTGATGGGACTTTCGATTGCGGAGCTTATTTTGGCGGCATGGCTGCTAAGTGGGGTGTATGTTCGCTACGCAGCATTGGTGGCGGCAGCTTTGCTGGCTGGTGTGACAATTTCAAACCTGTCGTTACTGCCGATTAGTTTTCGTGATATCGGACTATTCTTTGCGGCACTCGCCCTTGCTCTCTTGCAATCGAGTGACTCCTCTCGATAATCTGATATAATACCAGGAGTGATTACGCACCCGTAGCTCAGCGGATTAGAGCACTGGTCTTCGGAACCAGGTGTCGCAAGTTCGAATCTTGCCGGGTGTACCAAGAAAGAGGACTAACCATGTGGTTGGTCTTTTTTCGTGGTGAGTATTTTGTTGCCAACAAAATACCCCAGGGGTAGACTGGGGTATTTTGGTGTGGAGCTGGCTAGTAGGGGGAGCCAAAGCTTAGTAGTTGAAAAGTTGAGTGTAGCAATAAACTAGGGTGTAGTTGTAGTGTTCTGGTCTGTGGATGTGTCATTTGTAGTCGAGTCCTGTGTAGTAGGGGTAGTTGTAGTAGGCTCTTCGACATTTGTCGTTGGGGCGTTGATGTTCGTCTCATTGCTTGAGCCGCCTTCTTCACTATTGCCGGTAAACCAGTTTAATCCGCCGAATAGGAAAAAGAGCACAAGCAAAACGAGCGCAACGGTTGCAATGACTGCGGGTAGGCTACTGGTGCGGCGCTCACCGTTGTCGACAACGACGGTTTCTTTTCTGTCCATCTTTCCTCCTTAATATTGTTGTTGTGTCACGAGTATAGGTGACGAAAGCTGCGGAATGTGTAATTTATTTCACAAGATACAGACTATTTACAAAATGAGCTATTTTTGCTATCATTTACAGAGTTATGGGCCAGTAGCTCAGCTGGTTAGAGCACCTGCCTCTTAAGCAGGGTGTCGTGGGTTCAAGCCCCACCTGGCCCTCCATGAAATTATCAAAAGACTTCTTCGGAAGTCTTTTTGCTATATTGGGGTCGCGTAGACTGGCATGAAGGTGGGGTAGCTTGCTAATAAAACAAGGTGACATAAGCCACCTTGTTTTTGTTTATCAGTAGGTTATTTACGCGGCGATGCGTGGGCTGAGTTCGTCGTCGCTCTTTGGCGCGCCGAAGCCAATACCGAGAAGTGCAATCGCAAGGGCTAGGTGCAGGAAGTTGTCAGCGCCATTGACGTGGAAGAGGCCGAGGGCTGAGCCAGAGATCATGCCGACGAGGGTAACGAGGGCGTATACCGCTCCGAAGACCTTGAAGTACAGTCGTGAGTATGTGGCAGAGGTGAGGCCGGCAATCAGTGCTGCAGCGCCCGAAAGTAGGTGAACGACATTATGAACTGTATCTACCTGGAATATGCCGAGTAGGTGGCGCTCGCCACTCTCACCGACAGGGGTCAGGGCTGGGAAAAAGCCAAGAATACCGATGAGTAGGAAGACGGCTCCAAAAAGTACTGCGAGTTTTTTAATCATAGATTCCTCCTTGTGATATTTAGCTCAAGCACGGGCTTGATTAACCTCATCATATA
>CBIHLX010000055.1:0-4699 GCA_966210935.1 uncultured bacterium
CCACACCCTCGTCATACCGCACCCCAGGCTCCACCTTCCCATCCCAACCCAACCACTCACTAAATGCGTCGTCGGCCGCCAACTTTTGATACTCACTTTCTAATAGCCCGTCCACCCTTGCACGCTCCGACTCCGAGAGGCGTTCGTACACCGCATGCAACATCTCGTGAGCAGCGGTTACATCCTTAATGCCATCGAGTTGAATATCAGTAACATTAAAGATATATATTAAGCGATTTGTGTAGCACCCAAGTACCGCCGTTCCCTCTTCGTTATTACCACATGTGCCTCTAAAGTCTGTGGCCGCCTGTAGCACCGGTCGACTAGCATAGAATGCTTGGCGGCCATCGTCGGTCATGGCCGTTCGGTCGGCAAGAGCTACGATTTCAGCAGGAGGTTCATACTGCCACAGGGCGACTTGATCAAGAACCCACTGACGATTCAAGATCAAAAACAATGCTGCCGAAATCGACACAACTAATATAACTACACTGGCAAGATGTTGCCCTAAGCTAGACCGACTCATGATGAAGTTCGATAAAAATCGTGCCTTTCTTTGCGCTCACCTCTAGGACGCTACCTTTTTCGTATTCACCCGATAGTACACCATCGGCAATCTTATGTTCAAGCTCATCCTGAATTGCACGACGCAGAGGGCGGGCACCGTACTTCTCGTCGTATCCCATCGTAATCAGATACTTCTTAGCGGTTGGCTTAATGACAAGGTGAATACCTTTGCGGTCAAGTCGCCCCTGTAGCTCACTGATGAGATTGTCGAAGATCTTACTCACCTCCCTGCGAGTCAATGCATGGAAGGTTACAATGGCATCAAATCGATTGATGAGCTCGGGGCGCATTCGCTTTTCAAGCGCCTCACGTGCAGCAGAAGCATTCTCTTCATGCACTTCCTTGAGCTCGCGCTCATGCGCCTTAGTAGTAGCATGGAAGCCAAGACTTGATTCTTTCATCATACGGTCCGCGCCCAGGTTACTCGTAAGTATGATAATCGTATTTGTAAAATCAACTGCGCGACCTTTTGCGTCAGTTAAGCGACCATCCTCGAGGATTTGAAGCATTAAGTGAAATACCTCCGGATGTGCTTTTTCGATCTCATCAAACAGAACGACACTATATGGCTGGCGACGAATTTTATCCGTCAACTGACCGCCATCTTCATACCCCACGTAACCTGCCGGCGCACCTACGAGACGACTTGCTGTATGCCGCTCTCCAAACTCACTCATATCGATCTTAATCAGTGCATCGTCACTGCCAAAAACTTCACGGGCAAGTACCTTTGCAAGCTCCGTCTTACCAACGCCAGTCGGACCCATAAACACAAAAGAGCCAATTGGGCGCTTCTGACTAGCAACACCGCTACGGCTTCGACGAATTGCTCGCGACACTCGTTCTACTGCCTCTTCTTGCCCAATAATAAACTTCCCGAGATGCTTCTCAAGATTACGTAACAACCGAGCTTCCGACTTTTGGACACGCTTTACCGGAATACCAGTCATGACCGAAATAGCATGCGCCACATCGTCGTCAGTCAGCGTCACAGGCGTCTTAGCCTCGTGCTGCTCTTGAGTCTCCTCGATTTTTGCCGTGAGCTGACTAATCCGCGTTTTATAAAGTGCAGCTCGCTCATACTCTTCCGCTACAACCGCTTCTTCCATCTTTTCATTAAGATTCTTCAGTTGACGCTTGAAATCACGCAGTCGACTTGGCTTGTGACCAAGTTTTACACGCACACGAGCGGCGGCTTCATCAATAACGTCAATCGCCTTGTCAGGCATAAAGCGCTCCGAAACATAGCGATCTGCCATATATACCGCATCTTCAATAACTTCGTCGCTAACTTTTACCGCATGATGTTTTTCGTAGTACGACCGTAAGCCCTTAAGAATAGCTATCGTATCCTTGATATTCGGCTCCGGTACGACAATTGTCTGGAAACGACGCTCCAATGCGCTGTCCTTTTCAATGTGCTTGCGGTATTCATCAAGCGTAGTAGCTCCAATCAGATGAAGCTCACCACGTGCAAGCGCCGGCTTAAGCATATTAGCCGCATCAAGCGCACCCTCGGCAGCCCCGGCACCCACGAGTAAATGAAGTTCGTCGATAAATAAAATAATATTACGCTGCGACTTTAGCTCGCCCATTACCTTCTTTAATCGCTCTTCGAACTCACCGCGATACTTCGTGCCAGCAATCATAGCTGCAAGATCCAGCTGAATAACACGCTTATCGAGTAAATGATCGGGGACATCCTCACGTGCAATCCGCTGAGCAAGACCTTCGACAATAGCCGTCTTACCAACACCAGGCTCACCAATTAAGACTGGGTTATTTTTAGTACGGCGACTAAGAATCGTCACCATCCGCTCCTCTTGAGCATCACGGCCTATTACCGGATCAAGCTCTCCATTGCGTGCTTTCGCGGTTAAATCGGTGCCGAAGGTATCAAGAGCACCACCGCGACCACTGCCGCGACGAGTCTGCTGTGCAGACTGTGCGTCAGAAGCCTCATTTTCATGAAAAGCATTATGTTGGCGATCAAAAAATTCTTCAAGCTCACTTGTAAGATTAATGACATCAACATTCATGTCGCGCAGCAGTACGGTCGCACGAGCATTCTTTTGACTAAGAATACTGTAGAGAATGTGCTCTGTCCCCAAAAAGTCTTGGTGAAATTCCTGGGCAATCTCCCAGCTCATTTTGAGGGTCAGCTTCGCGGTTTCAGAAAGACCTTTTGCGCCCGTACTCACCACCAAAGTACGAGGAGTAAGATTCAAAGCAAGCTCGGCACGATCCAATGTCACGCCTGCATCTGCCAGCACCTTTGCGCCAACCGATGAACCCTGAGCAAGAACACCAAGCAGGAGATGTTCGGTGCCAATATAGGCACTTCCGTAACTGCGCGCAATAGCATCTGCATGCTGCAAACTAGTCCGCGCATTGTCGGTCAGATGAGATAGGAATTCTGCGAAATCATCCATCATAATTCTATTATCTAGCCTCCGTAGTCTAGGCGCAAGCATTTTATCTAGATTGCCTGCGGTAGCTACTTTTAGTATACAAAATAATTAGCACTCCGGTCAATAGAGTGCTAATTATATCTATTTTTTCACATCTCCTGGATTAGGAGATAGTGCAGTAACTACCCTTCGGTTGATTCTTCAATCGCCCCGAAGAGACTGTCTTCGATGTTTTTCTTTGGCTTTGACTCAGTCTTTACTGGAGCCGCTGTCTCAATATCCAACTCATAACCAGTCAAACGACTCGCGAGACGAACATTCTGACCACCACGACCAATTGCGATCGACTGCTGATCTTCAGACACAAACACCTTTGCGCGCTTCGCCTCTTCGTCGATCTCAACCTTTACTACTTCCGCAGGACTGAGAGCATTACGAATAAACTGCTCGCTACTTTCAGCAAACGGCACGATGTCAATCTTCTCCTGATCACCAATTTCGTTCATGACCGCCTGAACACGAGTACCGTGACCGCCGACAAATGTACCGACCGGATCAACACCAGGTACAGTACTGTTCACGGCGAGCTTAGTGCGACGACCGGCTTCACGAGCAATCGCCTTGATTTCTACGGCACCAGTTTCCATCTCTGGCACTTCCTGACGGAATAGATAGTCGACAAAGGCTTCGTTACCACGGCTCAAAATAAGCTGCGGACCACGATTGTCACGCTCAATATCCTTAATGAATACTTTGATGCGTGAACCGATGCTATAAAATTCACCCTGAATTTGCTCACTCTGCGGCAAAATACCAGTTGCCTTGCCAAGCTCAACACGCACTACACGCGGCTCAACTCGCTGAACTGTACCGGTAACGATAGTACCGATTTTGTCTTCATATTCCTCGAGAACTACTTCGCGTTCAGCTTCGCGTAGGCGTTGCAAAACAACCTGTTTGGCAGTCTGAGCGGCAACACGTCCAAAGCTAACGACTTCAAATTTCTCTTCGATGACATCGCCAACTTCGGCGTCAGCCTTTACCTTGCGGGCGTCTTCGAGACTAATCTCAACAGCGTCCGAACCCACCTCTTCTACAACTTCACGTGCAACGTACACATTGGCGGTACCGTCATTGACGTTCAATTCTGAGCGAACCTCTTGATCACGCTCGCCATTATCGCGACGCCATGCAGCAGCGATAGCCTGCTCGATCACCGAGAGGACTGTTTCCTCTGGGAGGTTCTTTTCTTCGGCAATCGTGCGGACTGCGAGGGTAAGTTGCTTAATATTAATATCTTCCATAAAACTTCCTTTCTTCTATGAAAAAATCCGACCTGCCGGCCGGAATGTACTATCAACAATATATCACCCTGCCTGAGACTTGGCAAGTAACTTACCCGATTTAGCAGCAGCTACCCTAACGAGCGTGCCACTTACCGTCATCGCCTTTTTCGTAGGACTTTTTTACCGCATTCCAGGCGATTTTGTGTGCTGTTTCTTCGCGATCAGTATTTCCCCGACGCACCGCCGGACTTCTGTAGTGCGCGTAAGCACCATTGAAGGCCGACATATATATTTCTTGCGCATGACGAGGTAGTACATGACGTGGACCATCCGGTAGTTCGTTAACTGAATTATAAGGCATAGCAACCCCCTTGAATTCAATTTATCCGAGCAAGCGTCGGCGCTCTTTCTCAAGATCGTCGATCTTATGCTCTA
>CBIHLX010000056.1:0-4550 GCA_966210935.1 uncultured bacterium
GGCAATCTTGGTAGTACGCACAAAATCTGCTGTCGGTATGATGACGGTTGTTTCAGATGTCGCAGGGATCAGCTGGCGATAATCAGGGTAGTTACCGTCAATCACGCGACTGGTAATTTCCGATTCACCTAAGCGGAAACGTACCTGTGTCTCATCAAAGAGCACCTCGACATCAGTCATATCATCCGTAATAGTACGGAGCACTTCCTGAAGGGCAGGGGTTGGAATAATAGCCGCTACTTCGCTTTCCGTCTCTACGAGCCGGCGCTCTGCTAGGCGATAGCCATCGGTTGCCGCCAGGTAAAGGTACCCCTCGTGCGAATGCCAGTAGACACCAGTGAGGACTGGGCGCGTCGAGTCGTTACTGGATGTAATAATAGTTTGTGAAACGGCCTGCTTGAAGTCGGGGATCGTGAGGCTGAACATAATCGAAGAAGCTTCATCAATCGTCGGAAGCTCAGGGAACTCATCGGCTACAACACCATTAATAACCGAGCTATAGCTACCTGATTTAATCGCCAAGTGATTATCGGTTACTTTTAATTCAACGGTGCCCTTAGGAAGGCTTGAAACAAACTCACTCACCAGACGAGCAGGTATAGTAATGGCACCTGGTGTGATGATCTTTGCACCAATTAATTGAGTGGAGGCAATCTCGAGGTTTGTTGCGGCAATTAAAAGACGATTACCATCAGTACGAAGCAAAATGTTACTCAGAATAGGTAACTGGGTTTTACTGCTAGCTACTCGTCCGACATTACTAAGTGCTCGTGCCAGATTTTCTTGGGTAACGGAAAGTTCCATATTATTATTACCTTTCTTTAATTTTTTACTTTGTAGTACTAATAGTAGGTCCTGTGGAAACTGGGTAAAAATAGTGTTCAATCAGGGGTGGAACGGCTATTTTTAGTGGGGAATAAGTCTGTGGAAAGGTGCGGATAACTTTGGGGGAAACTAGGGCTTTTACACGGGCTAGTATGTGGGCAGTGGTGGCTGTGGGTATATCTGTGGATAGTTGTCCTATGGTTTTACCTAGAGTTATCCGTTGAGTCTGCACAGCTTTTCCACAGGGTTTAGGCATAGAGCTTCTCCCTGATTTCCGCTACCTGTTCACGAATCATGACGTCGAGCTTGACGGCTTTTTCAATTTTTTCGACCGAATGAATGGCGGTCGTATGGTCTTTGCGGCCGAGCTCGGTGGCGATACGTGGGAAGCTAAGATGAAGTTCACTTCTTAGGAGGTACATGGCGATCTGACGCGGAACAACAATATGCTTGTCGCGCTTAGCGCTGCAGATTTCCTTGGCATCGATCTGGAAGTGACGGGATGTTTTATCAATGATCTGCTTTGGAGTCAGGTGCTGTGGTCGGCTTTGGCGAACATTACCGATCAAACCTTCGGCAGTGGAGATATCTGGCGCGACGCCACGCATCTCGGCGTAGGCAAGTAGTTGATTAAGTGCTCCCTCAAGTTCACGGACGTTTGTTTTAATTGCATTAGCCAGGTATTAGACCGTCTCGCGGTCGAGCTCAACGCCAGAGAGGGATGCTTTTGTACTGACGATGGCGCAGCGAGTTTCGAAGTCTGGCATCTGAATATCAATTGCCATACCCCATTCAAAGCGACTGCGGAGACGTTCAGTCAGAGTTGGAATACTCTTTGGTGGTTTATCGCTACTGATAATAATCTGCTTATTGCTTTGGTGAAGGGCATTAAAGGTGTGGAAGAATTCTTCCTGGGTCTTTTCTTTACCAGCAATAAACTGCATATCATCAACGATCAATACGTCAACGTTACGATATTTGTCGGAAAAGCCTTTCTTTTTGAAGCGGATCGAATCCATGAACTCTTTCACGAATGTCTCGGAGCTAATATAGAGCACGCGTGCATCGGGCTGCTTCTTCATGATTTCATTACCAACAGCCTGCATGAGGTGAGTTTTACCCAGACCAACGCCGCCATAGAGAAAGAGAGGGTTGTACTTCGTACCCGGATTAGCGGCAACCGCCTGACACGCGGTATACGCGAGGTCATTGCTGGAGCCAACGATAAAGTTAGTGAAATTGTAGCGTGGGTTCAAGCTTGTTGCTGGAGTAGGGGCCGGCGCGCTCTGGGGGCGACTGACTGAACGGCTTGAAATAAGATCATCGGCACTGGTTGCGCTTTCGGTCATAGCCGTAGGCGTGATTTCACGAGTAACAGTCTTTTTACTGCCGGAAGTTTTGACAGTATAGGTGATGCGTTCTGGCGTGACACCGTTCTTTTCGAGTACGGCTTTGATTTGGTCGTTGAACTTTACTTCAAATTGACGCTTCGCAAATATATTTGGAACAGCGATCGTAATAGTTGTGTCGGTCTGATCGACAAGTTCGGTATTCTTAAACCAGGTCGTGAAGGCGGCATGCGAGACAGACAGTTCGATCTCTCCCAAAACACTTTGCCATAATGCGTGTTGCATCGCTAAAAACCTTCCCCTTGGCGGCTATCTACCTCAACTTTTTGTTATGTTTTACTATAGCGCGGCCGGGAGTTTTCCACAACCATAACGGGATAAACGGACAAGAGGCCATCAGGGGTGCGAGTTATCCACAGGTTTCACTAACACCTTAAACTATGTGGAAAAGTGGCAAAGTTGTGTGGATAAGTGGAAAACTGCAGTGAATAAATTACTACAAAATCACCGACGCACCTTGTCAAAAAGAGCAAAAATCGATACAATAGTGCAGATATGCCAAAACGAACGCACCAACCACACACTCGTCACCGCGCCCGTACTCACGGTTTCCGCGCCCGTATTTCTACGAAAGCTGGCCGTGCAGTACTGAAGCGCCGCCGCATCAAGGGCCGCGCACAGCTAACTGTCTAGTGACGGTAAACACACTCTCCGGGGTGTGTTTTTATTTGGCTAATTTTTCACTCATTTCCTAGTGCTATACTAAAAGTATCCTATGCTATCATTTTTGCATCGATTTCACGGCCACGGCAGCCTGCGGTACGTCTATAAGAACGGTCAAGCTATCCGTTCGCACTTGATTACTATTAAGTATGTCGTCAATCCGCACCGTGACCATTCGCGGTTTGCAGTCGTCGTAAGTAAAAAGGTGCATAAAAGCGCTGTTGGCCGCAACCGGATCCGCCGCCGTGTGTTTGAGGTGATCCGTGAGGAGATGCCGAAATTCAAGTCAGCCCATGATGTGGCGGTTATGGTGTTCTCGAGTGAGGTCATCTCTCTGCCGCACCCGGAGCTCAAAGAGACGCTGCAAGGACTGTTTGCGCAGGCCGGTCTCTATAAATAGTGTTCTTAAGCTGCTATACTAGTAGTAATAATTTCTGGAGTTTTACAGTCACGTGAATATATTTGATCTTTTGGTTGTCCAACCTATCTTTAACCTGCTTATTGGTCTTTACAGTATTATCCCTGGTGGTGATTTTGGCATTAGCCTGATTATCTTTACAGTACTAGTGCGCTTTGCGCTCTATCCACTCGTCAAGAAGCAGCTACACCAAACACAGGCCATGAAAAAGCTACAGCCGGAGCTTGCCCGTATTAAGAAGCAGGCCAAGGGCAACCGTCAGCTCGAAGGCATGCAGATGATGGAGCTGTACAAGAAGCATGGCGTTAATCCATTCCGTTCCATTGGTATCCTTCTGATCCAACTGCCGATCTTCATCGCCCTTTATTCAGTTATTCAAATCTTTACCCAGCACCGCGAACAGATCGAGAAGTTCACCTATGGCTTCCTCGAGGGTGTTGCTCCAATCAAGCAGATTATTGAGCAGCCAAACCAATTCAATGAGATGTTCCTTGGTATTGTCGACCTGACAAAGGCGGCGATTACGACAAACGGTGTGGACTGGATCTTGATTGGTCTTGCGATTATCGCTGCGGTTACTCAGTACGTGATGAGCAAGCAAACAATGCCACATAGCGAGCCAAAGAAGGGTCTGCGCCAGATCATGGCCGAGGCAGCTGAAGGTAAAGAAGCCGATCAGGCTGAAATGAACGCTGTCGTCATGAACAAGATGATCAAGGTGCTGCCATTCATGATGTTCTTCATTATGATCAGTGTTCCTGGTGCGCTGGCACTCTACTACGCAGTCTCAAACCTTGTTGCTATGGCGCAGCAGGCTTACTTACTCAAGCAGGATGAAGATGAGCTTGAGGAGCTTGCCGACGAGGCACCGAAGACTCATAAGAAAGCGACCGCCAAAGCGCGCGAAAAAGCAGCCCAGTCAGCAACGATTACTCGTATTAAGGCCAGTGAGCCATCGAAGGCGAGTAAAAAGGAGGCGAAGTAATGGACCAGCAAGCTTCAATTGATTTTGCAAAGAAGTATCTCGAAGATATCCTTTCATTTTTTGGAGTGAACCTCGAGGTTGCTGCAAGCTGCGATGAAGATGTGATCGAGCTATCGGTCGCCTCATCGGAGTTTAATAGCCTGTTGATTGGTCGTAATGCTGAAACACTTCGCAGTATCCAGTACTTAATTTCAACCACACTTCGCAACCACGAGGCTGCGCTCACTCGTGTAAACGTCGACATTGCCGA
>CBIHLX010000057.1:0-4308 GCA_966210935.1 uncultured bacterium
GGCGACATGATGACCGCCACCGACACGGAAAAAGAAGTCTATAACGAATCAAGTGCCCTTACAGGAAGCGGCAATACGTTGACAGCCACAAAGGTAGCAAACCCATACTACGGCAAAAGCGCCTTCGACTCCGAAGGTGTTCGGGCGGCCATGTATAACGACGCCCCCAAGCTGACTGCTCGGGCTCAGCAATACACCATTGGCGGTGGACTTGTTGGTACGCTCGCGAATATTAACAACGAGATTGATCGGGTTATCGGGCCTGGCGGTCAAGGTACCTGTAAGATCGTTCAGAGTGCCGGCGTCCGTATTGTTGGTGGTGTTGTTGGTATCTTCCTCGGTGTAACATCAGGTGGTGCGAGCCTCGCGGTTAGCGCCGGTGCGTCACTAGCGGTTGCTGCTGCACTTCCGCTACTTGAGTCGTATCTTGCCAACATGATCGCTGGTAAAGTTGTCGATGCTGACACAAAGGGTGTTGATGCAGGTAACGCACTTTTTGCAGGGACAGGCGCTATTCTCGGGGGTATTGCCCAAAAGCGCGGCATGAAGCCAGCTACCAAGAGTGACCTCCAGACCTACCTAGCGCAAAATAACAGCACAAAAGATTTTTACGTAGCGCTCGACCGGGAAGATGCTGCCTCGGAACCTCTCAATATCTACAACCAGTACTCATTCCTCGGCTCGCTCGCACGCTCAATTGCACCAGTGACAGTTAAGGCGTCTGCCAGCACAACAGGAGCTGTCGCGGCTGTGCCATCTATTTTCAGCACCGCTTTTCAAGGACTATTACCGTCTGCCAACGCCGTCGGCACCTACAACCCCGAGCGATTTGAGCAGTGTGCCGACAGCGGCTACGAAAAGCTCGAAATTGCTGCCGATGTATTTTGTAATGTTCGCTACGTCATGAGCAGCGAAGAAATGAACCTTGATACCGACGTAGTCCTCGACTATATGATTAACAACAACTTCATTGATGATGCCGGCAACGCAGCTGACGGTAAGGCCTATAAGAACTGGCTCGACGAATGCGTCGACCGTGAAGCGGGCTGGGGAAGTGCCGGATCAACTGATAGCGGCGAGTCTGGTGCAGCACAGGCCGGCGACGGCGCAGCCTGTATGCAAAATACTTACCAAGGTGCAGAATCAAAGTATTTCCGTGCTTTCACCATGGATAAAACCCTCCAAGAAGCAATGGATGATGAGCCTGTTGTACAGCCTACATCCGCCCAGGGCGATGGCAATAGTACTGGTCAATACGCATGGCCTATCAAGACTGCAGCACCACTGTCTCGCTGCTACGGACCAAGTGCGCACGATGGTTTCCATTATGGAGTCGATATCAGTGCCAAGACCGGTACACCTGTGTACGCAGCCGACGGAGGTATTGTTGAAACCGCAGGTCAGATACCAGGCCTCCCAACGTTCGGTGTGGCCGTTCTTATCAAGCATAGTAATGGTCAGTGGACCGAGTACGCTCACAACTCATCGGTCACGGTAAAAGCAGGCGACCAAGTCTCAAAAGGTCAGCAAATTGCCGTCTCTGGTAATACCGGCAACAGCACAGGCGATCACCTCCATTGGCAAATCGACACTGCCAAGCCGCCGCTTTATCCTTCGACTGGTAATACCATTGACCCGCTTACTGTCACGACACGGCCGGCTAATCAAACTTTTGCAGCAGGAGCAACAGGATGCCGCTAATCAAACGACGCCGATTACTAGTGACCGCTCTCGCGCTCTGCTTTACGCTGTCGTATTTCACCACCAATGTATCAGCATTTGGACTTAATGAAGCCGATTACAGCGCTCAGAATATTGATTTTGCAGGGGGAAGCGCTGCTGCATGTTCCGCAACCAGCACAAGCACCTCACTCGGGCAGGCCTCGAGTAGTGATATCGTGGCCGCTGCTGCCGAAGGCGCCAATGAGCATAGGGCACTCTATGAAGAAGTTGGCAAAGCAAAGGATGTGCCATGGCAGCTGCTTGCCGCTATCCACTACCGCGAAACAACCTATCGCGTCGTTAACCCGAGTAATGGCCAGGGTATCTTCCAGTTCTATAGTGACTCGGTGAATGGCATCACCTATCCGCCAGGTCCCGTCTCAACCGACGGCTTTCGCGATCAGCTCAATAACCTTGCTGAGAAGTTAAAAAATCAGTACTCATTTGGCTATCCATCAATCAAAAACATACCCCTCAAGTACGAAAATACCGATGCACGAAAAATTAAGGACGTCGCTTTCTCGTATAACGGCCGCGCAACAGTCTACACCCAGCAAGCTGTCAATCTGGGCTTTACCGGCGCCGAAGAGGGCTACGAAGGGTCTCCGTATGTCATGAACTTCTTTGACGAAAAACGCGACCCACGCACAGCCGCTCCAAATACATGGGGTCAAATTAAAAGTGATGGCGGCTCACTATCATATCCAGCTACTGACCAGGTAGGGATATTTAAGCTCTATACCGCATTAGGTGGCGGCACAGCAAGCTCATCGAGCTGCAGCACATCAGGCTCTGGCGGTACGGTTATTGAAATCGCTGAACAGGAGCTAAAGCTTGGCACGAAGGGCTGTCGTACCTCAACCGAAGGTCAGTGTGCCGAATATACTGAAGGAAACGCCGAAGAGTGGTGTGCGGATTTTGTTAGCTGGGTCTACAACAAAGCAGGCAAACCATTCACCGATGGCGTAAACGGTGGCTGGCGTATTAATAATGTCTTTAGCCTTGATGATTATCTTTCTACAAAGCACAAGGGAAACTACTTCCTGCGAGATGACAGCAGCCAAACCCCGGAGCCCGGCGACATTATCATATTTAATGACGGCGGCTCACGCACCCATACTGGCCTCGTTCGTTCAGTCCAGGGTAACAGCATCACCACTATTGAAGGTAACCTTAATGACTCGGTCGCTTCGCGCACAATCGACAATTACCGCACCAACCCACTGATTCACGCATTTGGAGGAGTAAACTAATGAAAAATCGCACTATCATCCTTATAGGCCTTAGCCTGTTAGTGGTTGCTATTGGCGTTATCGCCTACATCCTTAACTCGGGCTTCCGTGTCACAAAACAAGACCCTTCCGGTAAGGTCGCCCTTAGCTCAACACTGATACGCTTCACTCTAAGCGACACTCCTACAAATCCAAATGACGTAAAGATGACGGTTACGCCGTCGGTAGGCGGAACGCTAACCCTCAAGGACAACATCGTCAGCTTCGAGCCAGGGGAGGCATTTGACGAAACAATCACCTACGCGCTGACAATTGATAACGTCAGACTAAAGGATAGTGACGAAACTCATAAGACCCGTCACACGTTTCGAGCCACCTACATACCGTATGACAAGCTCTCCAAAGAAGAGCAGGAGCGCCTCCGCGCAAAAACCAATCCGCACTACAAAACCTTTCCCGTTACTCAGCATCTCCCCGAGGTAACACCTGCGTACAAAATCGAATATACACTCCCTGAGGGTCAATCGACAGAATTAACCATTGTTATTACGCCACTCATCCAGCAGCGCGCGAGTGAAACCGACCAAGAACACCAACAAAACCTTCTTGATATCAAAGATGATGTTGAGCAGTTCTTCACCGACAAGGGCTATAAATTATCAGACTATAAGGTTTTCTACTCTGATCCATTCTTGATGCAGTTCACGACCGCCTTTGACGATTACGCCGGCTAGCGACGCCGTGTCAGAATATATACGGTAAGTAGCGTACTGAGTGGTACCGCTAAAATTAGGCCCGTACTAGCAATAATTGTTCGTAAAATCTCTTCACTGATTAATTCGCTATTGAGAATGAAAAGTAGTGAATCTTGATAGTTGATCGTTAGGCTCAAAATACCTACAAGCGAGGCGCCTAAATATGCCAAGGCAAGCGTATTGATCAGCGAAGCAATATGCTCACGACCCACCGACATACCTCTTGTATAGAGAGTTAGCCGTGAAATCGAGGGATTTTCCTGATGGAGCTCGTCAATTGCCGCCACTTGTGTTGTAACAACGTCATCTAGTACGCCCAAGCTGGCGATAATAATACTGGCAATCAAAATGTCACTCAGGCTAAAGCCGCTTTTGCCAACTGCCAGGTAGTACGCAACTTCGCTTCCTATACCACTTAACCCCAGGACGTACTGCCCAAGGTAGGCGAGGAGGGTAACTAAGCCAATAATCGTAATAATAATCGCCATTGCGATGTACGTTCGCTTGCGTAGCCCATGCGAAACACCCATAGACACAACCACCATCAACACGGCACCTAAGAGTGTTGCAAGGACCGCATTCCAGCCGTGCAAAATAGC
>CBIHLX010000058.1:0-4175 GCA_966210935.1 uncultured bacterium
TTCTCAGTTTTAGTTATTGTTCTTGTGGACTAATGAGAAGATCTTGAGATCGGTAGATTTCCTTTATGTAAGGCTCCTCGAAGTCGGCTCGTGCCTGTTTGTTACTGCGATGATCGAAACGGCCATCGTCATGAGGTGGTCGCCAGATGGTTGTATTACAGTGAGATGTCTCGGTAATCAATCGCGCCTGCTCTTGACGGAGGCGGGTAATTGACTGCGCAAGCGATTGCATCTTTGCTGTCTCGTCTCCTTGGGCTTTCCTGTGGCAATCAAGATTGAAGGTATCGATAAAATTTTTAAGAGAGATCAGGCCCATAGTGCGCTGCGAATGTTCGGTTTCCAGCGTGTGCAGTTCCTGAATGTTAATGGCTAGTTCAAGATGGAGTCGAATCCGCCGCTCGGCTACACTTTCTTCGAAATTCTCGAAAGCGTTAGCGTTAGAAGCGAATGTTTCAATTGACATATTGGACCTCTTATTACTGTAGTGAGGGTAGTATAGCAGGTTGCTGTTAATGCTTGTAAAAAAATATGATGTGATATGTACATTGGATGTGTAGGCGCAGATGATGCCCTCTGGCTGATTTGTGAGCTATAATAGAAGTACGATGTGGATAGGAAGATTAATTCGATCAACGATATTTCTCAAGTTCCTGCAGTGGGTGCTGCCTAGGGTGTGGCGTGTCGTGAAACGCCGCCTGGCAAATCGTCACTCTAGTGTGCCTCGAGGGAGGTAGCGTATGACACTCACTCCAGAAGCGGAGCGCAAGCAGGCGCTACTCGCTTCGCTTGCCGAAGAGATTATTACTAAAAATATTTGCCCTGAGCTTGCCGATCAGGCTACACAGCTCGTGTTGGGTGACGGCAATCCTGATGCCGATATTGTCATTATTGGCGAAGCGCCAGGCAAAAATGAAGACTTGCAAGGTAAGCCGTTTGTCGGTGCTGCCGGCAAATTTTTAAATGAGATGCTGGCCGCAGCCGGTATGGATCGGAGCGACGTCTACATTACGAATATCGTAAAATATCGCCCACCAGACAACCGTGACCCAAAGCCATCGGAAAAGCGGGCTTTTTGGCCGTACCTCACACGCCAACTCGAAATTATTGATCCCAAGGTAGTGATCACGCTTGGCCGTCATAGCATGGAGTATTTCTTGCCTGATGCTCGCATTGGTGAGATACATGGTCACGCTGTACGAGAAAAAGTGAAGTACCACGACGGTCACGAAGGGGAGTGGATGATCGTACCGCTCTACCATCCGGCCGCTGCGCTTTATAACGGCAGTTTGCGCCAGACGCTTATTGATGATTTTTTGCGTGTGCCAGAGATGATCAAACGCAGCTAAGTTGCCAAACAGGGGTTAGTTTGCTATAGTAGGAGTACTTACAGAGGGGAAATCCAATTACGGCTGCCACCATCCCCACTCTCGTATTTAAATTTTGCAATATCATTTATTTCAATAAACAAAAGGAGAAATAAACTATATGGGTCAACGAAGACTTGTTAATGCTACCCCAGATGACCAGGGTAAGCGACCTCAGGGTCAACAGCAGCGTCAAAAATCAAACAACACTGTACTCAACAGTACGACCACTCGTAAGGGTGAAGTGTTCCGCGCACAGCGCCGCGTCAGTGAAAATGTGAACGCCCGCGCTTCTCAGCACATGATCAATGTGCCGGTCAATAAGTCACTCTTCAACGGTTATGGCGGCCGCCAGTTTAGCCTCGCCGATCAGCCAAAGAAGTCACGTGCACCACGCCCAACCCTTCGCGTCATGCCAATCGGCGGCCTCGGTGAAATGGGTATTGGTAAGAACATGATGGCGATTGAGTACGACAACGATATCATCGTAATCGACTGTGGATTCTTGTTCCCAGGTGCTGACTACCCAGGCATCAACTACATCACCCCTGACATTACGTATCTTGAAGAGAACAAACACAAGATCCGTGGCCACGTCTTTACGCACGGTCACCTTGACCATATCGGCGCATTCCGTCACACAATCCATAAGATTCCGGCACCAGTCTATGGTTCGAAGTTTACGATTGGTATGATTCAGCGCACGATGGAAGAGGCAACTAGCGGCTTTGATCCTGAATACAACGTCATGGATCCTGAAGCCCATGAGCGCGTACAGCTCGGCGACAGCTTTAGTATTGAGCTTGTCCGTGTAAACCACTCGATTCCAGATGCGACGGCAGTTGTTATCCGTACGCCGCTTGGTGTCCTTGTTGATACTGGTGACTGGCGTTTCGAAGACGACCCAGTGGACGGTAAGAAGTTCGACCTCGAACGTCTAACGGAAATCGCTTCAACTGAAGGTATCTTGATGCTCATGAACGAATCAACCAACTGTGAAAGCGATGGTACGCACACACACGGTGAGTTTGATATTCAGCAGAGTATCGGTCAGGTGATGGATAAGTACCAGAACTCACGCCTTGTGTTGAGCTGTTTCTCATCACAGATCCACCGTATGCAGGTGATCCTCGAAGAAGCCAAGAAGCATGACCGTAAGGTTGCCTTCGCCGGTTACTCAATGATCCAAAACCTCGAAGTGGCCCTCCGCGCTGGCGTGATCAAGATTCCAAAAGACGTTGTCGTGAAGATGGAAGATGTTGTGAAGTTGCCAGACGGTAAGGTAACTATCGTTTGTACCGGTTCACAGGGTGAGTTCAACGCCGTACTTAACCGTATGGCGAGTGGTGCGCACAAATTTATCAAGATCAAGAACTCAGATGTTATTGTCTTTAGCTCGAACCCAATTCCGGGTAATGAGAAGTACGTTGTCCGTACGGTAGACGGTTTGATGCGTGAAGGTAGCGATGTTATCCAGAACGGTAAGACCCACCTCACCGGTATCGGTCCACTCCACCTTTCTGGTCACGGGTACTATGAAGATCATGTGAAGCTTATCAACGCCCTTAACCCAACGTATTACCTGCCAATCCACGGTGAATTCCACATGCTTGTCCACAACGCCGAGCTTGCGGAAAAAGAGTGCGGCATCAAGCGCGACAATATCTTTGTCTGCGACAGTGGTGACGTGATTGAAATCGATCACGAAGGCGCTAAGAAAGCCGGTCGCATCCCAGTTGGCGGTATTATGTACGACGACAGCGGTGCAGTGGTTTCTGAAGTTGTTCTCAAGGATCGTATCCACATGGCCAACGAAGGTATGTTTGTGGTTGTACTGACTGTCCAGCGCGGCAGCGGTCGCCTCATGACCAGCCCGGACATCATTAGCCGTGGCTTCATCTACCTCCGCGACAGCGAAGAGTTGATGGGTATGATCCGTCAGTACCTCAAGCAGAAGGTTGCGCGCAGCTTTAGCGGCAAGAAGATCGATCTTGATCAGATCAAGAAAGAGCTCAAGGATGAAATCACTCACATTCTTTACGACCAGACGCGCCGTACTCCAATCGTGATCCCAGTGATCAACGAAATCGGTGGCGGTGGCAGCAAGCCACAGCGCCAGCAGGGTGGCGAAGGCCGTCCACAGCAGGAAGGTAAGCAGCAGGGTGAATTCAAGAAGCCCGCACCACGTAACTTCCCAGCTCGTCAGGTGCCAGACACTGAGGCGAATGACACCAAGTCACGCCAGGCGGTTGACCAGCGCCCATACTAATTACGGGCAAAGAAAATACCGCTCTGCATGGAGCGGTATTTTTTAATTTCCGAAACACACCAAACTTGCTGTGCTTTGGGAACTGCCGGATGAGTTGTGACTACATCCGGCTCCCTTGATTCCTACTGGAGCGCCGACAAGATTACTCAGTGCCCCCTGCGCAGCTATCGTTGCTAGGGGTGTCCCCCTGGGTGCCGACGGCGATACCGACCGGCCCCAGGCTAGGGTCTAGCTTGCGGGTTGCTGTCTGAGGCTGTGAGCGCCATGGGTTGTTGGCTTGATTCGGCCGCGGCTTCCACGCCTTGTCGCGCTGTACGCTGGCGGCAAGGTTGCGCTGTGCTCGAGGGTCTGCGGCGTGTTTGCCGGGCTTCTTGGTCATGCGAACCAAGAGGACGCTAACAGCGACACAGAAGGCGAAGATGCCAATGACAACAGCCCACTCGGGGCCTGACATGGAGGAATTCATAGAGTATATCCTTCGTGAGATGGGACGGTGCTTCCCGTGTAGATACAAGGGTGCATATATAATAATATAAAACATC
>CBIHLX010000059.1:0-4014 GCA_966210935.1 uncultured bacterium
GCCTTATTCTTCCTTTTGTTTGTGTTTGTAAGTGATTACTTATTTACATTAACATAATTTTTATAAAAAAGCAATAGCTATAACATCATTGTCTGATCTATGCCAGCTGGCAGCTGGTCGGTCGGGAGTAATTGCTCAAGGCCGCCGCCTTGCATGTACTCGGTGTAGAAATGATACAGCGTCACAATTGTCGCGATTCCGCCAAGGAGCGTAAACACCCCAAGAATCACCGCAAACCACAGTACTGTTAGTCCGGCAAAACGCTTGTAACGCTCTGTCTCCAATAACTCCTGGCCCTGCTTGTCACGCATGGCACCGGTCATAATCAAGAGCAGATCCACAATCACCCAGGCACCAAGTCCACCAAGAGTTAAGAGTTTTAGGATACCGGTGCCAATTTTACCGAGGTAAAAACGGTCAACGCCAAACATACCCCACATAAAGCTCAAAAAAAAGGCTGCCAAGAAATGACGCTGATTGTTCGGCGCCTGCGGCTCAACATCCACCAATGTCAGCTGCTCGCTAGTCATACTAGTCTCGCTTTTCGACAACCTGAATACTAAGTTCGTCAATTTGCGCCTGATCCACGAAGCTCGGCGAGCTCATCATTGTATCAACACCGGAACCATTCTTTGGAAAAGCCACAATCTCACGAATGTTTTCTTCGCCAGTCAGGATCATAAAAATACGGTCGACACCAAAGGCGCAGCCAGCGTGTGGCGGCGCACCGAACTTAAAGGCGTTAATCATCGCGCCAAAGCGTGACTCAACATAGGCCTCATCATACCCAAGTACACCAAAGGCCTTATATAGTACCTCAGGGTTGTGGTTGCGGACACCACCTGAACAGATTTCGTAGCCGTTCATAACCATGTCATACTGGTCTGCCACGATCGATAGCTTGTCATCAGCCTCAAGTGCTGCGGCACCGCCACGCGGCATGCTAAATGGGTTGTGGCCGAAGTCGAGTTTTTTAGCTGAATCATTCCACTCGTAGAATGGGAAATCAACTACCCAGGCAAGAGCGATTTTGTTTGGATCCTTCAAGCCGAAGTAAGCTGCAAATTCGTTACGCAAGCGCCCCAGTACCTTGTTGGCGGTTGCGCGGGTATCAACACCGAAGAAGATGGCGTCACCTTCATTTGCACCCAGTTTATCCTGGATTATTGCCAGTTCATTATCAGACAAGAATTTCGCAATTGGCGAGACGGCGCTGAGCTGACCTTCAGCCATTTCGTACTTAATGTACGCCAAGCCACCAGCACCTTCACTCTTCGCAATATCTGTAAAATCATCAATTTGCTTGCGGCTCAAGCTAGCACCGCCTTCTACGCGAATCGCCTTCACGACACCGCCGCTCGTGAGGGTATTTTTGAAGACACCGAATTCCGTGCCCGCTAGCTCTTCGGAGAGATCAATGAGCTCCATGCCGAAACGCAGGTCAGGCTTGTCAGAACCATAGCGATCCATCGCTTCTTGGTATGGGATACGAGGAATCTCCTCATTAACCAGTTCTTTGCCGGCAAAATCAGTTACCAGACCCTTGATGAGTGGCTCCATTGTCGAGCGCACTTCTTCACCGTCATCAACAAATGACATTTCAAGGTCAAGCTGATAAAACTCACCGTAAAGGCGGTCGGCGCGTGGGTCTTCGTCGCGAAAACAGGCCGCCAGCTGGTAGTAGCGCGAGACACCACCTACCATCAGGAGTTGCTTGAACTGCTGTGGCGCCTGAGGTAACGCATAGAAGTTACCCGGGTGAACACGCGACGGAATCAGAAAGTCACGGGCACCTTCGGGGCTTGAGTTGGCGAGGATCGGAGTCGCAACTTCCGTAAAGTCACGGGCTTCCATATAACCTCGCATGTAGCGGTAGAAATCTGCGCGAGCCTTGAGCATGTTTTGCATTTTTGGACGGCGCAGGTCGAGGTATCGGTACTTAAGACGTAGCTCTTCACTAGCCATGGCATCACCTTCAATTTGAATTGGGAGTGGCTCGGCACGGTTTAGGACCTGGAGGCTCTCGACTTTCAGTTCAACTGAACCGGTTGCAAGGTGAGGGTTCTTCAGATGTTCCTCGCGCTCACGCACCAGGCCGGTCGCTGCGATGACATATTCCGAACGCAAACCTTCAGCTTGGGCGAACGCCTCAGCCGCTTCCGGTTGAATCACAAGCTGCACGACACCGCTGTGATCGCGAAGATCAATGAAAATCAAACCACCGTGGTCGCGGCGAACATTCACCCAGCCCTTTACGGTTACTGTTTCGCCAATTTTCAGAGAAGTTTCGTGTGCGGTTGTACGTGTCATATCTCACTTATTCTACCACTGTTAGAGTAAAACGGCCACCTCTAGCGACCGAAGAGCATTGCGACGATGTCATTAAGGGTGACAACACCCACCGTCTCACCTTCACCGTTTTCGACAATCAATAAGTGCTGGTGAGTCTTCAAGAAACGCTTAAGAGCGTCACGTAGTAGAGCCGTTTCTGCGATGCGCTCGACCTGTGGAATCATAGCTTTCTCTGCGGTAATTGAACGTTTACTGTCGAGCGAAAGAAAACTGCCGATCGATAACACCCCGATGACATGATCAATACCGCCGTTTGTCACCGGAAAGAAGCTGTGGCCAGTCTTGTGAAGGTCGTCGAGTACTAGGGGCCCAAGTAGCTCACGCCGGTCAATCGTATCAATCTCCCCCTTTGGCGTCATCACTTCGCTAACGACATGCTGATCAAAATTAAGACTATGCAACAGGAGCGCTTGCTGCTCATGATTGAGATGAGCGCCAGCCTGATCAATAATATGCGCCAGCTCTTCTTTAGAGCCCGCCTGTACCTTTACGCTTGCCTGATGATGGCCGCGCAGTAACACCCCTACGTGCGGTAACTTCTCAAGATAGTGCAGCAGGGTGGGCTCATAGCGATCATAGAGACGTCGCCCTGAATGCACAGCAATGGGAGTGCGACTAAGCACCGGCTGCAGCAGAATCACTAGAAAGGTCAGCAGTATAGCCCAGCCCCAGCCAAACGCCCCAACAGCCAGGCCAAAGCTTGCCGCAAAGAGTACGAGGCGCTTAGCCTGAAGGACCCCCTCGATATCAGCCGCTAATTGCTGACGACGCAGAAGTGCTGTCGCCCGACTATCGCCTTGACGCGACCGGCGCTCCAGCTCGTAATGACTGAGTGTCGTCGCATGAGTCCGCACAGCCGACAAAACGACAAAGCCGCCGACCGCAAGAATAAACAAGATACCAAGGAGTATCGACATGATAAGTTTCATTGTACCTTAGCCGTGCTTGCCCCGCCACCACTTATCTACTACACTATGTATAGTAATCATAAGGAGTATTATGAGTAGAAATGCATGGCTGATATTTGTTGCTGTAGTAATCTTACTGCTAGGTGGCTTAATTTATCTTTCGAATAAAAATAAAGTTGCCATTGATACGAGTACGATCAATACCGCAACCGTCCAGAAAGCGTCTGACCAGTCGGGTAATATCGCTGACCACGTCTTTGGCAAACCCGATAGCAAAGTTGTCTTTGTAGAGTACGGCGACTTCCAGTGCCCAGGCTGTGGTGGGGCTCACCCAACCATTAAGGCACTAACCGAAAAGTACGAAGGCCAACTGACATTCGTATTCCGTAACTTCCCTATCACCAGTATTCACCCCAACGCTCGTGCTGCCGCGGCTGTCGCCGAGGCTGCCGGCCTCCAAGGCAAGTACTGGGAGATGCACAATAAGCTCTTTGAGAACCAAAGTGCTTGGCAAAATCTAGCGAGTGACAAGCGCACTGATTTCTTTTCTAGCTACGCGAGTGAGCTTGGTCTAGATACCAATAAGTTTAAAGAAGACGTTGCTGGCGCAAGTGTCAACCAAAAGATCACCTTCGACCAAGCGCTTGCTAAAAAAGATAAAGTCAACTCAACTCCAACCTTCTACTTAAACGGCAAGCTCGTTTCTCAAGAAACTTGGGGCGACGAAGCGAAGCTTGAAAAGGCCATCACCGAC
>CBIHLX010000060.1:0-3583 GCA_966210935.1 uncultured bacterium
CTGACCGCCGATCTCGTCAAGGCATTTGGCGGCATTGACGGTATCCTACTTATCGTGGCTCTCTCTGTTGTCTTCGTCATTTTGCTACTCGTTTATCGTTCGATTGCATTACCGTTTGTCGTACTGCTCAACTCCGTCTTTGCATTATGCGGCGCTATCCTTATCGTCTACCTGATGGCAAAATGGGGATGGATCCAGCTCAACGGGCAAAGCCAGGGTATCCTGTCAATTCTTGTCATCGGCGCTGCAACTGATTACTCACTTCTCCTCGTGGCACGCTATCGTGAGGCTCTGACACACATCGAATCAAAGTGGCGCGCTATGTTCGCAGCCTTCAAAGCCGCCTTCGAGCCAATTGTCGCTTCCGGACTTACCGTAATTGTCGCACTGTTGTGTCTGCTGTTTTCTGACCTCAACTCCAATCGCAGTCTCGGCCCCATCGCGGCGACCGGTATCGTTTTCTCGCTTCTTACAACCTTGTCATTTTTACCGGCCCTCCTCGTGACGTTTGGTCGCGGCTCATTTTGGCCAGCGCGTCCGAAATACATCGCCAGCACTACAAGTAGCGACAGCCAAGACATCAGCCAACTCTGGCAATGGGTGGGTGGCCTTGTTTCACGGCGACCACGCACTATTTGGATCGCTACCATGGCGCTCCTCCTTGTGGCTTGCACAGGCATCCTCCAGCTCAAAGCAAACGGCGTCCCACAAACCGATCTTATCCTCACTCAATCCGAAGCCGTCGACGGCCAAGCAGCTCTAAAGCGACATTTCAATTCCGCCATAGGTACCCCAATGGTCGTTATTACGACACCAGAGAAACAGGCTACAGTCATCGATACGCTCAACACTCTTGACGGTGTCGATACGGTCAGCGTCTACACCGGCCGAGATGGCCGACCCGGCCAGTCGACACTACCAGCAAAAGTTGTTGACGGACAGGTACTAATCAATGCATCTCTTGCCACTACAGAGGCCGATTCAGACGAAGCCGAGGCCACCGTTACCCAAGCGCGCACTGCTCTTGCTAGTGTTGACCCGCAGGCGCTCGTTGGCGGTACGACAGCCGTTGCACTCGACACCAACGTCACAGCAACAAATGATCTCAAGAAAATCATCCCGATCGTTCTCGCAGTCATCTTCCTGATCCTCGTCTTACTGCTGCGTTCGATTGTCGCACCACTCCTACTGATTATCACGGTCGTGGTTAGTTATGTTGCCACCCTGGGCGCCTCAGCACTTGTCTTTAATACTATCCTTGGCTTCCCGGGAGCCGACGCGTCAGTACCGCTCTTTGGCTTTGTATTCTTAGTGGCACTTGGTATCGATTACAATATCTTCCTCATGACACGCGTCCGCGAGGAGGCAAAAAAGTTTGGTACGCCGCAGGGGATTATCCGGGGCCTCGGCAAAACTGGTGGAGTCATTACTTCGGCAGGCATCGTACTAGCCGCCACATTTGCCGCCCTTGGTGTGATCCCGATTCTGTTTCTCGCTCAACTGGCGTTCATCGTGGCGTTTGGTGTACTGATTGATACTATTATCGTACGCTCACTCCTCGTCCCGGCGCTATCATACGATATCGGCAAATTTATTTGGTGGCCATCGAAACTATGGCGCCGCAATGAACGCAGCTAAACCTGCGTTCATTGTTTGTAATCATACGGCTAACATGTCATTATAATTTTATACCTCAGTCTATCGATAGGGGAAGTGATGAAGATCGGCATCGTCGCCTTGTCATTCGGCAAAGTTGACCGACGCACAGCAGTTGATCCAGTTAATAATGCTCTTAGTAGTTACGTCAGGGAGGCTAACAACCAGATCACTACTTGGAGCCTCACGAGCCAAGGAGACACCAGGCACAGCGGATACACGGAAACACTCGTGGTGGCGCAGCATGAAATTGCCGCCTACCTAAGTGGCGACCCAAAGCTAAACCTGAGGATCGTGACAGATGCACACGCAACTCGCAAGGGAAGTGGTCGCGTCTATCTCGACAGTCAGGACGTTCTCAATGAAGCATTCCGTATATTCAGAAAGGAAGATATCTATGAAGTCATAGTCATCGCTCATCCTTTTCTGCATTCGTGGATGGTGCGACAGCTTGTCCAACAAGCGGGATTCATTATTCACCCGTTTAAGGTAGGTCGAGATGTAAATTTTGACTCCAGTCGTAACAACTTGCAGTGGTGGTGTCATGGCCGCGTCCGCTTCCTTCTCTATCTCATGATACAGATGACCGGTAGAGTGATAGGTAAGGATTTTCATGGCATTGGCGAGCGACACGGTTCATTGACATAATCAAACACCACCCGCCCGCACATCGCGGCCGAAAAGAGCCCAACCCTCTGCGGTTGAAAGCCATTCGTCCGCTTGAAGTGCGGGCTCTTTTTGTACTCAGACAGGCCAGTCAAAGTTCAGTCTACTATCAGGGGTGAGAGAGTGTTTTTTGTGCTATAATAAGATGTAATTACCACACACTTATTAACACAAAATACATAGGAAGAAACATGAACCCAAACGACACAATCGTATTTAGTACGACATCTACCGTCGCGCCCCTCGTGCTTGGAATGCTTAGCTGGCCCAACCTCATTCCCGTTATCCTGATTGCGACTTTTATCACCTTTGGCTGCCTGTATATCGTATTCAAACGGCGCAACCAATCATAAGAGATACCATCGTCTATGTATATTCTTTTAGCATCGTATATGCTGTTTGTTTTTGTACGAATGGTCTATCAAATTGCGACCGGCTTCTTGTATGTTGCACCCGCTAAAAAGCAAACCCGTCGTGGCTACTGGCCACTTGTCAGTGTTGTCATACCAGCATGGAACGAGGAGGTGGGTATTGTCAAAACATTGAAGTCAGTCATGGCGAGCACCTACCGCAATATAGAAATTATCGTGATAGACGACGGCTCAACCGACAGTACGATCAGACGCGTCAAGCGCTACAAGCAGCGCTATGACCGCGAAAATAGTCACATACACCTTATCAGCCAAGACAATACCGGAAAAGCCGCTGCGCTCAACAAGGGGATAGCGAAAGCATCAGGCGAACTAATCGTCACTCTCGATGCCGATTCCTACCTCGCGCCAAAAAGTATCGCAGAGCTCGTCAGGACAATGGCCAATCCAAACTATGCAGTCGCTATCGGCGAAATTGTTGTCGGTAACACGAAAAATTTGATTGGCCAGATTCAGCACTACGAGTACCTTATGTGCTTTCATTTTAAGCGCGCTCAACATATGTTTAATTCGGCGTACATCTTTCCGGGTGCCTTAACAGCCTTTCGGGCATCGGTCCTCAAAGAGATCGGGGAGTTTGCAGCCTACTCGAGCACCGAAGATCTCGATATCTCTATGCGTATCAAAGCAAAAGGCTACCAGGTGGCCTACGTCGACACTGCCGTTTGCATCACCGAAGGCGCCAGCTCGCTGCAAAGCCTCCTCAGTCAGCGAATCCGTTGGCGACACGGGTTTATCAGCTGCGGCCTGAAACAAAGCGATTTTGTATGGTCAACCAAAAAGGGACGCTACCTGTCATTCGTTGACTATCCGCTAGCAATCATCGGTAT
>CBIHLX010000061.1:0-3420 GCA_966210935.1 uncultured bacterium
GTAAAAATATTAGCGAGTATCTAAACGAACAGGCACGACGCGAGTCTATGCGCGATGACCTGACGGACACTATCGAAGAAATTAATACGATTAAGAAACAACTTGAGCAGCAGAGAATAGACGTTCAGCGTGTTCTGGATGACCAGAAGGCTCAGCGAGAAGTACTCAGCGCCAAGGAAGCAGAGCAGCAGCGTCTCGTCAATGAAACGCGTGGCCAGGAAGCGGCCTTCCAGGCGTTAAGCGCCAAGAGCCAGGAGCAAAAAGATAAGCTGCAGCGTGAACAGCAGGCAGCGATTGCTGCAGCGCTCCGTGCAGCCGGTGGCGGAACCGCTGCGGTAGCAGGCGATCCTTCAAAGGGTGGCTACCCTTCAAAATGGGCAAACTCTGACTATTACAACCCGCCAGTTGATAACTGGGGTATGTATGCTCGACAATGTGTGAGCTATACTGCCTGGAAAGTCTACCAGAAGAATGGCTACATGCCATACTGGGGCGGCCGTGGTAACGCAAATCAGTGGCCTGGCAATGCCGTTGCCGCTGGCATACCAACTGGCTCAACCCCTAAGCCGGGTTCAGTCGGTGTGATTATGGCTGGCCAGTATGGCCACGTTGTCTGGGTTGAAAGTGTTAATGGCGATGGAACGATCAACGTCAGTCAGTATAACTACTGGAACGCAGGTGGGTCTGGTTGGGGCCACTACAGTGAAATGTACGGTGTCTCACCGAATGCCTACGACGTCTACATCTACTTCTAGTATGTATCATCGCAAAAACGCACCTAAATCGGTGCGTTTTTGATTGGAGGTGTAAGTAGGGCTATATCCCGACACTTTCGTGACGTGATGTAACATTAGGTTGCTTCGGAATCGAGAGTAAACTTTTAATTCACTCGTCTCACCAATGTTATAATCATAAGAGGTAATTTTCTTAAACGACAGGAGTGTCATGCCTTTACGAAAGCGCTCAATGGCTGAGCCAACTACGCCGCCGAAGACAATGTCTCGGTCAACTCTCTATCTTATTATTGCTCTCGTGACAGTCGTGAGCTACGTCGCAGGTACTCGCCACCATGATATTCTGGCGACTGTTGGTCCGGCGCTGGGTATCCGCGCTGCAAGTGGGACGCTTGACCTGACGTCAACACAAGATGTTTACCGTCAGCTTAAGGCTAACTTCGATGGTGAGCTCGACCAGGCGAAGCTGATTGACGGCGCGACACGTGGCATGGTGGCTGCGGCAGGTGACCAGTACACGGTCTTTATGGACGCCAAAGAGGCGAAAGAGTTTAATAATGACCTTAGTGGTGCGATTGGTGGTGGTATTGGGGCTGAGATTGGTATCCGCGCCGATCAGCCAACAATTGTTCGCGTACTCGATGGCAATCCGGCCCAGCAAGCGGGTGTACTTGCTGGCGATATTATCATAGCCGTCAACGACCAGAGTGCAGTCGGTTGGACCTCTGAGAAGGCTGCACAGACGATCCGGGGCGAGGCAGGGACGACAGTTAAACTTGAAGTGATTCGAGGCAAAGAGCCAAAGACCTTCACGATTACTCGTGCGATTGTAAATAACCCAAGTGTTACACATAGTGTCACTGACGGTATTGGTGTTCTGAAGATCAGCCGTTTCGACGACCAGACAGCAACGCTTGCACGCCAGGCAGCGCAGGATTTGAAACGACAAAATGTTCGCGGTGTTATTCTGGATGTGCGCGGCAATGGTGGCGGATACCTGACAGCCGCTCAGGACGTGGCAGGGTTGTGGCTTAATAAGAAGACAGTCGTGACTGAACGTAGCTTCGGCAAGGTGGTAGATACGATCACCTCCGGTGGTAATCCGGTACTTGCCGGCGTGCCAACTGTTGTATTGATTGATCCGAGCACGGCAAGCGCCAGCGAGATTGTTGCTGGAGCGCTGCAGGATTACGGCGCCGCCACGCTCGTTGGTGAGAAAAGCTTTGGTAAGGGTACGGTTCAAAAGGTGATTGACCTGAGCGGTGGATCGCTCCTTAAGGTGACGACTGCTCGCTGGTATACACCAAAGGGCAAGAACATCACTTCCGAAGGCATTGCACCAAACAAAACCGTGCCACTGAGCGCCGAGGACGTTAACGCCGGTCGTGATCCGCAGCTCGATGCGGCTAAGGCCGAGCTGGCACAGTAAAACTTGTACAGACAGATAAGGGTGTAGTAGTATAGGGGTAATATGGATATAAAGAAAAAGATTCTACTAGTTGAAGACGACATTGCACTAGCTGCTGTTTACAAATCACGACTCGAGCTCGAGGGCTTTGATATCCGTGATGTTAATAACGGTGAAGACGCACTGTCTGCTGCGGTTGAGTTCAAGCCTGATCTCATCTTGCTCGACGCAATGATGCCAAAGATTAGCGGCTTTGACGTCCTCGATATTCTCCGTAACACTCCTGATACGACTAATATCCGCGTTATTATGCTAACTGCTCTTAGTCAACCTAAAGACAAAGAGCGTGCAGAGGCGCTTGGCGTCGATGACTACCTTGTGAAGTCACAGGTTGTGATTGGGGACGTGGTTGAGCGCATCCGCCACCACCTTGGTCTGACTACCCCTGTAAATCAATAGTTTATTATTGACAAAAAAGCAACCCTCTGGCGTGAGGGTTGCTTTTTAATTGTACTTATGCTATAAATAAGTAAAAGGTTTATAAAAACAAACACATGTCAGAACGATACACAGCAGCACAGTACAACGTTCCGCTTGAGCTCATGGAGCCTCAGGCGCCTATTACTGAACGAGATCGAGCCGGTAATCAATACCACGTGGTGAATAGTGAGTATGTTGAGAGCGAGCAGTTACGATCTATTCCAGAGACTGCAAACCCCGTGTTTCTACAGTCACCTGTAGGTGAAAAGGCAGTACGAGGTGCCGAGTTTGCACTCACTCAAGAGAATGCCTATGCTGAACGTGAATCTCGCCGTAATATTCTGTATGAGCGAATGGCGAAAGAAGCTGTAGCTGCATCTGTTGAGATTAATCATGACGACACTTATGGACGTATGCTCAATGGTGCTATCGAGCACGTAGGCAACGTGGCGGATGCTGCTGTTCGTCCCGAGGAGACTCCAGAGGATAAGCTGATGCGCGAACGTCAGAACGACGACCAGCGAACTTGGAATGCGAATATACAAAACTATGAAAACGGGAAGCAATAAGATGAATCACGAAGTTATTACTCACGTGCCTATTACAAAAGAAGTAAATGATTTTGACGGTAGCGTTAAAGTTCATCGCCAGCTTGGCGCAGCAGCAATTTCAGAAGTGCCTGATTTTTCTGGTTCGGGTGCGGTGACTCCGGGTGAAGTCGTGATTGAAGCGTCTGCCGATAGCATTGTGCCAATTGATTCAAACGATCGCATTGTAGCGATCGGGGAGCAGTCGGCG
>CBIHLX010000062.1:0-3397 GCA_966210935.1 uncultured bacterium
CTTCTGAGGCTGACCATCGGTAATCGTAGACCACAGAAAATAGCTAATCACCAGCAGCCCAATCAGAATCATTAGGAATATATTGTAGTAATAATCACCCCTCCGCTGCTGCGATTCACGTTGGAATTTACTTACCTGCAACTCACGTATCCGCTCGTCTAGCTCGGCTTCTGTTGCAATCTCATTTGCGCTTTTTCGCATAAATATACCTTTTTTTCATCATTACATTCAGTATACCAAGAGGTGGTAAAACACCTTCAATTATCTTGACCCCAATGACCAACATCTCGCCGTGTTTAAAGCACTAAAGCTAGTGTATATATAACATCATATTTCTCTAGCTTGTCGCCCATCAAGCTGATATACTACGGCCACTAAGCGTTAATTGAGGGTCAATATGTCCATTGAAGCAATCGTATCTAGTAGTAACGTCGTTGAAAACGACATAGAGGAAAGTAGCGAAGATCCGCGCATTAGCCTTCATCATGAACTAGCGGAAGTCACCCGCAAGCTCGGCGAACTCTATACGCGCCACACTAACCTCAATCTAGCCATGATCGCACTTGGAGAAAGCGGTGATCCTGCCATGCTTCAAAAGAACCGCAGAGATTGCGATGAGCTTATTAGCAAAATCACTGGCTTACGCGAAAAGCAGGCCGAGCTTATTGTAGACACGTCATACTGTAATACACGCATTTGGCGACCACCTTGTGACAATGACTGGTTTAACGAGCATGAGAAAATTAGAAACAAAGACGAACGGGCTCGCCTCGAACGTCCTTATGTCAATGCACTATACAACGACGGCGAAGACCCCGCTGATCTGTCATCGGTCAACGAAGATGAGGAGATTTCTGGCAACAGATTTCGTTACCTCCCCAACGCCGCACTTTAGTCACCACAATAAACAAAACACCCGGTACATCGCCGGGTGTTTTGTTTGCCTATCAACAGCACCTACTGTGCGTCTTTGACACTGAGGCTGAGGCGGCCACGCTCATCAATACCAGTCAACTTGACCTTTATGATCTGACCCTCATGAAGGATGTCCTCTACCTTTTCAACACGCTCATCAGCGAGCTGGCTGATATGGACCATACCGTCGATACCAGGCATGATGTTCACAAAGGCACCGAAGTCTTTAATGCTGACCACTTTACCTTCATAAATCTTACCGACTTCTGGCTCTTCGGTCAGGCTCTTAATCCAGTTGATCGCCTTTTCAATGTTGGCCGTATCGGCAGCGGCAACAGTAATGAGACCGTCTTCCTTGATATCAATCTGCGCGCCAGTTTCGGCAGTAATCTTGTTGATCACTTCACCACCCTTACCAATAACCGCACCAATCTTGTCTGGGTTGATCTTGATCTTCTCAATGCGCGGCGCGTACGGGCTAAGGGTCGTCTTTGGCGCGGCCAACGTACTGACCATGTGCGCGAGGATGTGCGCACGGCCTGGCTTCGCCTTTTGAAGCGCTTGGCGCAGAATCTCAACTGGAAGACCATGGACTTTCATGTCCATCTGAATTGCGGTAATACCCTGCTCAGTGCCAGTCACCTTGAAATCCATGTCGCCAGCGAAGTCTTCAGCATCAGCGATATCGCTCATGACATACGGCGTATCACCGTCCATCATCAGACCCATAGCGATACCAGAGACCGGGCGCTTGATTGGCACACCAGCATCCATGAGCGCGAGACAGCTCGAGCAGGTTGCGGCCATAGAGGTTGAACCGTTCTGGCTCATAATCTCAGTGACGCTGCGGATAGCGTACGGGAACTCTTCTTCGGTTGGCAATACTGGGATCAGCGCACGCTCTGCGAGGTAGCCGTGGCCAATTTCGCGGCGGCCAGGTGAACCAAGGCGGCGCACTTCACCGACTGTGTAGCCAGGGGCATTGTAGTGGTGCATATAGCGACGTTCGTAATCGTTTTGCTCCATGGTATCGACCATCTGAGCATAGCTGAGCGGTGCAAGCGTCACGATATTAAGACCCTGTGTGACACCACGGGTAAAGAGGCTTGAGCCGTGGGCGCGTGGCAAAATACCAACTTCGCTCGAGAGCGGGCGGATTTCGTCAAGCTTGCGGCCATCAGGGCGAGTACCTGAAGCGACAATGTGCTTGCGCACGTCCTTATGAAGAGCCGTCGTAAAGGCTTCGTCATATTCACCGCGGAGAGCATCGTAAGCTTCGCCGTGCGTTTCGGTCATCGCGTCATGGAAGGCGGCGCGCAGTGTTGAAACCATTTCATTGCGCTCTGGGTATGGGCGATGCAAGGCTTCGCCAATCTTCCCTTCCATCCAAGCGTCAACTTGTGACTGGATCTCCTCGTTTGGCAGGACCAGCTCATATGCCAGCGGCTCGACACCAAGCTTTTCAACCAGCTGCTTCTGCAGGTCGATTGCTACCTGGTACTGTTCGTATGCCCACTGCATTGCATCGGCTACGAGATCTTCAGAAACCTCGTTAGCACCCGCTTCAACCATTGTGATGCCACCAGCGGTACCTGCGACAACAAGATCAAGATCACTCGCTTCGCGCTCTTCGGCGCTCAAGAAGGCCTTGAACTCACCGTTGACGCGTCCGACACGGAGACCTGCAACCGGGCCATCGAATGGCGCACCGCTGAGCATGATAGCGGTACTTGCAGCAATCATGGCTGGCATGTCTGGGCGGAAGGCTGGATCCATAGAAAGAACGCTTGCCACCACCTGAACTTCCTGGCGGTAGCCCTTAGGAAACAGTGGACGAATTGGTCGGTCGATGAGGCGGCCGATCAAGATAGCTTCGTCGCTTGGGCGGCCTTCACGCTTGATGAAGCGGCTGCCACTAATCTTGCCGGCTGCATAAAACTTTTCTTCATAGTCGATGCTCAGCGGGAAATAATCCATGCCGCTGAGAGACTTGCTGCTGACCATCGTCGTACCAAGCACGACAGTGTCGCCGTACTTTACCAGTACACTGGCGCTCGTACGAAAGCCAACGCGGTTTACCTCGAGGGTCAATGGGCGGCCACAGAAATCAGCGGTAACAGAGATGATCTCTTTACCGTGAGGGTTGATAGTAGACATATACGTCCTCCTTTTTTGTTCACTCGCTTATTTCTTTATAGCGAATAAGTAACGGGTACAGAAATTCGTGACTTACAAATTACTCTATCCAGCACCTAGTCGCCTACGAGTGATATCTTTATTATAGCATCTGCAGCTATTTATCAGCTGCGTTTCGTTTAGCGGCAAAGCCATCAAATATCCGGACAGTCTATAAGCGCGCGCAATGCATGAAGCTCGCAAAACGTCTATGTTTGATTTTACAGAATAAGTCAATTATTATAAAGCTATGCATGCCCCGGTCGTCTAGTTGCCCAAGGAGGCACTCGTGCACGTTGCTTTATTT
>CBIHLX010000063.1:0-3325 GCA_966210935.1 uncultured bacterium
TTACTAAGTCAACCGATCCTATCAGCAAGAAAGAGGTCATATCAGCATCAGACGGTTATGACGCCACTACAGATGATGACTTCCATAAATGTGAAGATGCCAAGCCTACAGTTTCCGGAATTAATGTTTCGCCAGCAGGAGGCGGCAACTACAAGATTAGCGCTACCGTAAGCGGTGGCACGCATGCCCTACAATCTGTTGAAATCCGTGTCGGTGGCACCGTTGTCGCGACACTGCCAGCTAACGGCTCAAGCTACGCCGCAACATACAAGCCAACAGCCAGCGGACCACAAACAATCAGTATCATTGCAACCGATGTCGGCTACTACAGCACGACAGAGACCAAGCAGGTAAATCTCTCTTCGGGCAGCTGAAGAAAAGACCGTAACTAATAAAGAACTCCTCAACTGAGGAGTTCTTTTACATGGACATGGACATGCACTACTACTGCTTATCAACTAGGTCAAGGAATGCAGCTTCGCGCTGCGCCTGAGTCTTAGGGCGAGAGGAGACAGGCTTAGCTTGCTTCGCCTGCGTATTACGCGTACGCTGCTCTTGCTGTGGCTTTTTGTTCTCCTTAGGTGCTTTCTTTGGCAACTCAGTAACAGGAGGCTTCACCTTAGCAGTCGCATCTTGCTTCTGAGGTGGAGTCGGCTTAACAAGGCGTTTCCCAATAGGCTTTACATTTTGCTTCACAACAGGCTTGATTTCAACCAGTCGGGCAAACATCATCTTGCCAGCTGCCGTCTGGAGGCTACGGATAATCTCAATATCTACCGTCTGACCAATGAGCTTGTTTGCCTGCTCGACAACAATCATCGTACCGTCGGCTAAGTACCCCACAGCCTGATGGCCATCCTGACCCTTCTGTACCAGCTCAAGACGCATGCGGTCACCTGGCAGATGCGCCATACGGATACTTTGGGCCAACTCGTTCAGGTTAAGAACTTTAATGTTTTCAACCGTCGCCACCTTGCTGAGATTAAAGTCAAGCGTACATACTAGGGCATTGTGCTTTTTTGCAAGCGTCAGTAGTCGCTCATCGACCCCCTCTTCTGCCTTGGCGCCGTCCTGGAGAATTTGCACATCAACTTTATCACTTGCCTGCAGCGAGGCGACCACGTCCAAGCCAAAGCGAGCCCGGCCGCGCTTTTCGTGGTCGGCATTATCGGCCAAGAACTGTAGTTCGCCAATAACACTGCGTGGAATAATAAGTGTATCTCCAATGAATCCCGTCTCTACGACACTCAAAATGCGCCCATCAATAAGAACTGATGTATCGACGAGGACACTACGAACTTGACGCCGCACAATTGGCTGTTTCTTTTGTTTTGAAACGAGGTATGTCACCTCTAATAAGATAGCGAATACCGCTATGAGAATAAGTAACTGGATTGTATCCATTTGTTTGCTCCTTGCAATTTATTGCAGGTAGTCGATCAGCGCCTGTCGAAGGTCTTTGATCGGTTTAATAAATGAGTTCTTTTTTGTACCGACAGCTGGCGCAAGTGCTGTTGTAAAGCCAAGTTTCTGCGCTTCGGCAATACGGCGCTCGGCACTATGCACGCTACGGATCTCTCCGCCCAAGCCTACTTCGCCAAATACGACTATTTCATCGTCAAGGCGACGGCCCGCCGCTGCACTTGCAATTGCCATACATATAGCAAGATCTGCCGCAGGATCACTGAGTCTAAGTCCACCAACAACATTGATATAGATATCTTTATCTGATAAGTTCAGCTTCGTTCGTCGTTCGAGGACTGCGATGAGAAGGTTAAGTCGGTTCAAATCAAACCCTGAGGCAGTACGTTTAGGATAGCCGAAACTTGTCGGATTGACAAGAGCCTGTATCTCCACTAAAAGCGGGCGAGTGCCTTCGAGGGTCGCCATCACGACTGAACCATCGGCATTCTGGCGCTCAGCGAGTAGTGCTGCCGAAGGATTCTCAACCACGCGCAGCCCTTCCTCGTACATCTCGAAAATTGCCGCTTCACTCGTTGAGCCGTAACGGTTCTTCACAGCACGTACTACTTTGAAGCCACCGTAGCGATCACCTTCAAACTGCAGCACAACATCCACGAGATGCTCCAGCACCTTTGGCCCAGCAATACTACCCTCTTTTGTCACATGACCCACCAGTACAACAGCAGCTCCAGCCTCTTTAGCTGCGCGAATAATTACATTGCTACTGTTCGTGATCTGACTAACAGTACCAGGGGCCGAGGTAATTTCATCAAGACTCAGTGTCTGAATAGAATCGATAATAACCAGCTTATATTTGCCCGAGCGGATCGTTGCGGCGATATCATCGGCACTTGTACTGGCTACAAAATTTAACTGTTCGCTCGCATCAGCGCCAAGTCGCTCGGCTCGCAGCTTCACCTGACTTGCCGACTCCTCGCCGCTCGCATAGAGGACTGGCTGCGTACGTGCAATTGACGCTGTCACTTGGAGAAGCAGTGTACTTTTACCGATGCCTGGCTGACCAGCAAGCAAAATTACGCCACCAGGGAGAATGCCGCCACCGAGTACTGTATCGAGATCTGTAATACCAGTCGTCATTCGGGCCGCACCCTCGGTTGCAGAAATCGCTTGCATTGTCTGCGGCTCCAACACGCGCCCCGAGCTACTGCTGCGCGCCACGACCGACTTACCAGCCGAAATCGGCGCCTGCTCAACAAGCGTGTTCCATTCGCCGCAGTTATCGCACCTACCCGTCCATTTTGGGTAGCTCGCGCCACAGTTTTGGCAGATAAACTGAGATCTAGCTTTTGCCATTACACCAATTATAACACCTTGCGTCGTTACCGTGATTAGAGTGTAGGGGCTGGCGCCAAGCTACTGTCAATACTGCGGTTAAGAGCCTGGGTTTGCGTTGCAATTGTCGCCAGCTGATCTCTTAATTGGTTGTACTCTGAGATCATATTATTAATCGACTGGCGATCCGCCGCTAAATCTTCTGAGCGAGCTGCAAGGCCGCTCCGCTCGGCATTAAATTCAGCCTGTGTTTCAAATTCCCCCTGCGTTGCACGACGGTTGAACGTATTAATATCACGATTTAATTGCTGGGACGCCACATTATAAGCTTCTGACGCCTGCTCGATAGAAGTCGCTAGCACGTCCAGACGCCTTGAAAGCTCGTCGCCCTGCGTCTTTAAGCGCTCAAATACACTTGAGTAGGTGGCATGAAGCCTCACTACGGCCGCTCTGTCAGCAAAATACTTCTTATAGTAAGTCTCGAGCTGCGGGTCAATTGTGGAAACTTCAGTTGCAATGATAGAGTGAAGCTCGTGATTGCGCTCGCCTGGGTCGACCTTGGCATAGT
>CBIHLX010000064.1:0-3167 GCA_966210935.1 uncultured bacterium
CGAGATCGGTAGTCGTCATAGGATACATACCCTTATCCGCATAAAAGAATCCAAATTGTTTAGCCAGCTGTGTCAAGTCACTCTGTATCGATGAATCTTTTGCTCGGTTCTGGACACCATTAAATGCCACAGTAGTAATCGCGGCGAGAATCGCAATGACAACGATTACGATCAGTAGTTCGACGATCGTGAAACCTGTTTGCTTATTTTCTCTTGTAGTCTTCATTGTCAATTAACACCCTGGTGTAATGTATGGAACATACGTTAAATTATCGAGAGCCCATGTACCAGTCAACGGGCGCTTAAATACCCCTACATAATCCTTGCCTGCGCCGCAGGGTACCGATGCACCTTCTTTCTCGTTTTCATCAAGTACATACGGACGTCCCCATGGGTCTACCAGACCAGTGACATCCATATTTGCAGCATTTGAAATAGCCTGCATTGAAGCGCGGTAACTTATCCAGCAGCTATCAGTTGCCTTGTCTAGCGTCGCCAGATCAGTACCGGCAGCCTTCGACATACAGTTCCCCGCAGTGCCGGTAGAATTTGTGACAAAGCGCAGCGCCTGCTCTCCAGAGCTAATGCGTGCAGCTTGAATGGCCCTAGTGAGCATCGAAAGGTCGGAGCTAATCTTAGCCGAGCGACTCCTCTCCTGGACACCGTTGAATGCCACGATCGTGATAGCTGCCAAGATGGCAATCACCACAATCACAATGAGCAGTTCGACGATCGTAAAGCCGGTTGCTGTCTTTGTTTTTCCCACCATTTGTATTGCCAGTATACTATACGTGAACTAGATCTGTCAGTAGCGCTTACGCTTCACTGCCAAGGTCTTCGAGGCTCTTGATCAAGACTTCGCGCGGACGGGCGCCATCGGCTGGGCCAATTACCCCCTGCTCTTCCATCTCTTCGATGATACGAGCCGCGCGGGCGTAACCAACGCGCAAACGACGCTGCAGAAGACTGGTACTTGCCTTACGGCTTTCAATCACGACGCGAAGGGCGTCATTGTACATGTCGTCACCAGAACCGGCATCAAAGTCCATCACCACGCCACCCTTGCCGTTAATCTGAACCGGCTGTGACACAATCTCTTCGTTATACTGCGGTGCTGACTGCATACGCAGATGATCGGTGATCTTGAGGACCTCTTCGTCCATAACCCAGGCACCCTGTATACGCTTCGGCTTACTCATGCTTGGTGTCAGCATTAGCATGTCACCCTGCCCGAGGAGCTTCTCGGCACCAATCTGGTCGAGAATAGTACGGGAGTCAATCTGCGAGGCTACCGTAAAGGCAATACGTGCCGGGACGTTAGCCTTAATAAGACCAGTAATGACGTCGACACTTGGACGCTGCGTCGCCAGTACCAGGTGAATACCAACGGCACGTGCCTTCTGAGCCAAGCGGACAATCAGGGCCTCAACGTCACGAGCGGCGACCATCATGAGGTCGGCGAGCTCGTCGATGACAATCACAATATACGGCATAGCACCGTCTTCATGCTGCTGGGTGCGACCTTCTTCGTCTTCGACAGCAATCTTTTTACCGCCCTTTTGCAGACGTTGGTTGTAGCTTTTAATATCGCGGAGCTTCTCGTCAGCGAGTAGCTTGTAGCGGCGCTCCATTTCATTGACGGCCCACTTCAGGGCGCTGATGGTCTTTTCTGGTTCGGTAATAACGGGGGTTAAGAGGTGTGGAATATCTTCGTATGGAGCCATTTCCACCTGCTTTGGGTCGACCAAAATCAGCTTCATTTCACTCGGGCTATTGCGATACAGCAGGCTCGTGAGGAGCGTATTGATCATAACCGACTTACCTGACCCAGTTTGACCGGCGATCAATAGATGGGGCATCTTGTTGAGCTCACCGACGACAGCCTCACCAGAAATATCTTTACCAATTGCAAAGCTCAGCGGCTCGCGACCAGACTTCCACTGCTTGCTTGCCAGCACACCATAGAGACGTACATCAGCCGCCTTACGGTTTGGCACCTCGATACCAACAGCACGCTGACCAGGAATCGGCGCTTCGATACGAAGGCTCTGGGCGGCCAGGTTTAGTGCGATGTTAGTCTCGAGCGCAGTAATACGAGTTAGCTTCACGCCACTTGGCGGTTTCAAGGTATACTGAGTCACCTTCGGGCCAATGTTTGCCCCTTCCATTTCAACATCAATGTTAAATTCTCGAAGTGTATCGCGAATGGTTGCGGCGTTTTGCTGGACATCACCAGCATCGGCTGGCGACTGCTTCTTCTCAAGCAAATCCAGACTCGGCGCCTGCCAGTTTGGATCATTGACCGACACTAACGCAGCCTGCTCCTCAGCAGCCTTGTCTGGCTTGACGCTTCCACGCAAACTAGAAAGAGGAGCTGACTTCTTCTCTTTCTTATCCTCATTAACATCAAGCATCGGCACGCCGGCATTTAGCTTCAGATCACTAATTGGCGCACTTTTTGGTGCAGCCGCTTCACTCGCACGGCGCATCACCTTGACATTATCTTCTTGCTCAATACGATCGGTGCGAGACATTTCCCACAGCTTGCTGATAACGGTAATCGGTGAGATACGCAGTACAAAAAGTGCCGTGATGATAATAAATAGCACGTATATAAAGGCCGCCACTCCGCCCTCAACGAGCGAAAGCATAGCGCCATTTGCCATGTCACCGACAAAGCCGCCGGTTGCGTTGCCTTCAGCATCTTTCGCAAGGCCAAACAGGCCAGCCAGCCAAACAATCAGGAGCGTTGTCGCAAACTTGACGACAAATGGCAGCCGATTATTGTCGGCGCGAAAGATCTCGACGCCAATATAGACAAAGAGGAGCGGAATTGCATAGACTGCATACCCAATCGTATTCATGGCCGCGTCATGGAACCAGTTGAGTACCGGCCCACCTGCCCCAAACCATGCGACTACTAATAGAATCGAAATAGCGATCAGCGTGACCGCCCAAACCTGCGACCAAAAGCCGCTCGGCAGGCTGTGCTGCGGTGCTGCTGGTGCTTTTGATTTACCCCGAGATGATTTTTTCTTTTTTGCCATAACTTGTTTTATTATATTCGGTTTACTATCAGATTGATACGATATATTATAGCAAAAATTACAATAAAATGCAAGACCCTTACGGTTTAATTACCTCTAGAGATATTGACTATACTAATA
>CBIHLX010000065.1:0-2916 GCA_966210935.1 uncultured bacterium
CGTTTACTCAAATTATGGAAAATGCCGGCCTCAATAGTGCAGCCCTTCTCGCGCAGGTAGAAACAGGCAAGCCAGGCTTTGGCGTTAATGTCATGACCCCTGAAGCAGGACTGATCGACGTCAAGAAAGCTGGTGTGATTGACCCAGCACGCGTCACAAAAGAAGCTGTCCAAAACGCAGTCTCAATTGCATCAACCGCTGCCACTATGGGCGCACTAGTTGTTGATATCCCGGAGGCAGAAGCACCAGCGGCGCCTGGTATGCCTGGCGGAATGGGCTTCTAGGTAGCCTTTGCTCATAAAAATACCCCTCGGCATGAGGGGTATTTTGTTTAGTAACAATCAAAGTTACTGCTGGTTACCTGAAAGGAAATCGATTTCCTTGATGATATCAAGGAGAGCCTGTGCACGACGAGCTTCGTCGGTAATAGCGCGCGCCGCTTCGTGAGCAGGTGCGATCAATGTCTTGTCATCGGTTGAGCGGAGAAGAAGTAGGTATGTATCGAACTTTTCCTCTGGTTCAACATTAAGCTTATCAACAAGCGGACGTAGCTCACTCAATGCTTCGGTTTTGATTGATGTAAGATCATCTGCCGCGAAAGTAGGGACTGGCGCAATAGGTTCTGGCGCTGGTACTACTTCCTCTACGGTCTCTTCGATTGGCTCTTCGAGAGCCGGTGTCGGTACGACTGGCGGCTGCGCTGCTGGCTCATCGGCCTGCTGTGTAATGCCGGCTAATACCTTTGCTAGCTCTTGGTCGTCACTGATTGGTTGCTGCGATTGCGGTTGAATATCCATGCCCACCCCTGATATTAATACTTATGCTTTATTACTAAATACTGTATCATAAGAGGAGTTGACGAGTAAAGGTGTGGGTTGATTCACATCTCCCAAGTCAGAAACTACTATTTAGTTTGAAGAAGCAGCTAGAATACCGAAGCTAACAAAAGGAGTGGGATGTTAGACGATTATAACGTTATCAAGCAGCGCGACCCAAGCGATGCGCTTGGTATTGCCGCAACACAGTACCAACAGGCAAACTCTTCGGTCGAGGTATGCCAGCCAGAACATGATGGCCGCACGATTACTCGAATTGTCGTTGCCGGTATGGGCGGCTCAGCCCTCGCTGCGCTCGTCGTTAAATCCTGGTTGAAATCTGAACTACCAGTACCGTTTGAGATTGTCCGCGACTATCAGCTACCGGGCTATGTCGATAGTTCGACACTGGTTATCGCGAGCAGCTACTCAGGTAACACCGAAGAAACGCTCAGCTGTCTCAATATTGCCCAGGAACGTGGCGCCCAGATCGCAATCATTGCCTCGGGAGGCGCTCTCATCGAGCAGGCTAAACACCACGACATCACCCACGTCGTCCTTCCAGGCGACTTCCAGCCACGCATGGCAGTCATCTACAATCTTCGTGCACTCGTTGCATTGTTGAGTCACTTCGGTCAGGTTCCACTCCATTTATTTGACGAAATCGCCCAGGCATCCGACTGGCTCCAGCACGAAAGCGCACACTGGAGTAGCGATATCACGGTTGATAAAAACTATGCTAAACAGCTCGCACTCCATACAGTAGGGAAAACGCCTATTTTTTACGGCGGCAACCTAACTGCACCCGTCGCCTACAAATGGAAAATTAGTTGGAATGAGAATGCCAAAAACGTTGCCTACTGGAACGAATATCCAGAGGTGAATCATAATGAATTCATGGGCTGGACTTCACATCCTATCGAGAAGCCGTTTGCTGTCTTTGATCTCGTAAGCCCACTCGAGCACCCGCAGATCCTCAAGCGCTTTGCAGTGAGTGATCGGCTCTTAAGCGGCAAGCGCCCAAAGGCACACACTGTCACTCTTCAGGGTGATACGCTCATTAAGCAGCTACTTTGGGGAAGTATACTGGCGGACTTTGTCAGCATTTACGTTGCCACGCTCAATGGCGTCGACCCCACACCTGTAGCTCTCATTGAAAAACTAAAAAAAGAACTGGCCTAGCGCCAGTTTTTTAGTGATAGTGACGTAGCGACTCGATAGGGTCTTTACGTGCTGCCCGTATAGCAGGGTAGAGGCCAAACAACCCGCCAACCCCTAAGGCTACCCCGAAGGCAATAGCAGCGATCTGCCACGTAAATGCCGGGTCAAATGACAGGAAAGTACTAATGATGAAAGCGACCGTGTACCCAATCACGTACCCAATCACACCACCCAGCACACTCATCAGGAGTGACTCAGTTAAAAACTGCCCGACGATATTCATGTTACTTGCCCCGACAGCTTTGCGAAGGCCAATTTCACGCGTACGTTCCGCGACACCGACGAGCATAATATTCATAATGCCTACGCCACCCACGATGAGCGAGATAGCAGCAATAACTGTCATGACCACCGTAAGGCCCTTGAGGAAGTTATTGGTTGGCGTTGCAATTTGTCGACCTTGTAAAATAGCCACGTCTTTTTCACCAAGATGGTTGGTTTCAATTGTATCCCGCATTGCCGCCACAACCTTCGGGAGTTGCGCGGCACTTTCGGCACGAACATTTATCTGCTGAATCTGGGCTGTTCCTTCATGAAATCCCTTGCCAGCTTCAAGAGTAATAATTGCTGCACGATCGAAATCAACAGTCGTAAAATTAATTGGATCATTCAAGCGCTTCAAAACCCCAATCACCCGGAATGTCTCGCCGCGAATCGTAATAGTCTTGCCGATTGATTCCTCGGTACCAAAAGTATCGATTGATAGCTGCGTGCCGATCACGACAGTATTATCATCGGTAATGTCATCGAAGAACTGCCCGACGCGAACCGGAAGGTTCACTGTCTGCGGCAGATCGGCCGTTGATGCGACAATTGTACTAACCTTTGCGGTATCTTCTTTCGAACCAACCGTACCGTTAATTAACATCAGCGGAGCAGC
>CBIHLX010000066.1:0-2744 GCA_966210935.1 uncultured bacterium
GTAGAAAAACTATACGAAAGCCGTATAGTGACGAGCGAATCGAGTACATGTGCAAGAACTGCAGTTAAACACAGGAGTGCGCCAGCAAAAAGCACAGTTCGCCGCCTGGGTAAGCAGCAAGCCTCAAAAGCCAGATCATCCCAAGCCCATCCAGAAGCAAGTAATCCTACCATTCCGCATCGGCATCCTATTTGTAAGTGTGGGTGCGGCAATCGGCGTGGCAGTTATGTGGATCGGCATAACTCTTTGGAATGCAAGTGGAGCAGTGGCGTTCTCGCTACTATTCGCAACCGCCATCCTCCTGGGTGTCGCCACACCAATCGGCATAGTATTAATTGTCGACACAATATACAAGATGAGATACCAACACGAGATGCAGGGTAGCGGCTGGGGTACTTACTTCAACAGACTCAGCGCATGGAAACAAGAGGGCAGGGAGCGATTCACAAACCTCGCCGAACATGACTCTTTGACGAGAGCCGCCCTTCGGTACCATCTCGATTTTGACTAGCTCACGAGGGCAGAAGAGGTGCGGAGCCTATGGCGCCGCACATACTCACTGCATCTCGTGAGCTCTTCTGTTTTTTTAAACCCATTCATTCATGCCGGTTCCAATTAAGATACAGAATACTATCGCGACATGGTCTCATGCACTATATACTATACTCATACGTATATTAGTAAAAAAACACAGCCAAACCAGGCCGACCAACAGAAAGTCCCGCACATGCCCCTAGACTACTCGCCGCTCAATCAACCCGTTACCAAAGCAGACCTTGCGGCGCTTAAAGCCATCAAAACACAGCAGGCCGGCAAAGCAACGAAGGTCATATTTTTTATTGTTGCAGGGTTTATTGCCGTGTCATTTATCGGCACAATCGCCATCAGCACACTCCTTTTTAGCACCAACAACTTATCGATGTTAGCAATACTTCCTGCTGCCGGTATTTTTATTGCTATCATTATCATCGCGATCCGCAAGCAAGCCGAGAGGCGTGCTAAACTTTACAAGTTCGCGGTCGCCAACGGAATTCAATTTCTATACGCGGTCACTAATCCAAACTACGCCGGCCTGATCTTCGACGAGGGTGATAGTCGCCAGATCAGTGATGCACTACTTTTTAAAGACGGTACAGAAATTGGAAATTACGAGTACACAACCGGCAGTGGCAAGAACCGCCAAACTCATGTCTGGGGATATGTCCGTATTAAGCTCACTCGACATCTGCCCAACATGGTACTCGACGCGCGTAAAAATAATCTCTTTGGTAGCCTGACGAACCTTCCCGATAGCTTCGGGCGTGGCCAGACGTTGTCGCTAGAAGGTGATTTTAATAATTACTTTACGCTCTACGCCCCGAAAGAATACGAGCGAGACGCACTCTATATCTTCACCCCCGATGTTATGGCGGCGGTGATTGACTCCGGTCAAGCTTACGACATGGAAGTCATCGACGACAACTTCATGCTCTATAGCACCAGTCCGTTTGCGTTAGATTCAGAAGCCCAACTTAAAACACTCTTCAGTATTGTTGAAAAAATTGGCACCGAGCTACGCGATCAAAGCGACTACTACGCCGATGAGCGAGTAGGGGACCGAGCTGCGAATATGATCGCCGAACCAGGTCGCCGCCTAAAAACCGGTGCGAATGCCGGAGTTATCATCGGCTTCATCATTATGGTAATGTACTTTATATTTACGACTTTTAGTTAGCGTACCGCTCAAGGTGGCGCGCCAGTCGTTTGCGCACACCCGGCACGAGGCCAAGCATAATCAACGGCAAGATTAGCATATGATCGAGATTGTTTAAAATATCGAGTTGGCTTTTTCTACCATGAGCCTGAAGCTTTTCGTGAAGCGTAACGCTGTCGCGCACATTGACGGTCGTATCTTTCGAGCCATGAATGAGTAGTGTTGATAGATCCTGAGGGCTCCCTTCGACATAATTTCGCGGATCGGTTAGTCCTTTTTTGATCGCATCGCCAAACACCGGACGCCAATAGCGCTCATTAATCGTACATGGCGCTGATATTGTCACGGCAGAGTCAACTTGAACCAGCCGTCGTAGCCCCAGGAGCAGTGCAGTATGGCCACCAGCCGAGTGACCCATGAGAATAATCTTTCGACCCGGGTGGCGACCTTTAATATTCATAACAGCCGCCACTGCATCATCTAAAAATCCAGGGTAGGTGCGAACAGGGTACTTCGGGTAATCGAGCACGAACGCATGTGCACCCATTTGCTGGAGCGCGTGGCCCACAAATCGGTACATCTCTTTTCGGCCATTTTTCCAGCCGCCACCATACCAAAAGATTACTAATGGCGCAGCGCTTGTCGTAGAAGGGTATTCATCATATGCCATGTGGTCACCGGGACCGTAAGGAATATTGTCACGCCGCTTTTTACCACCCAACACTGTATTAATGGGCAGCAGGAGAAGCTCGCTGGTAGACATACTCATTATCTTTATTATAACCGTCGGCAGCACTTAACGCACATCATAGCAAAAAGCACGGCAGTTTCTCAGAATAGCCACTCAAAAACAACTATACTAATAGTATGAATTCACACCGCCTGACGCCCTTACGTAAACTCGCCGCATCACCCAACTGGCTGCGTGCTATTGTTGCATTGATTATCATCAGCTGGCTTGCCATTGCTGCATTTGGTGGACCGACCTTCGGTAAACTCTCTGACGTGTCGACAAACGATCAAGCGGCCTTCTTGCCAGCTTCAGCACAGT
>CBIHLX010000067.1:0-1691 GCA_966210935.1 uncultured bacterium
CCGTATCATCGAGGTCCTTCAGAGTATTGGCGTCAAAGTCCGCTGGATTGGCGACAGCAACGATCTCGAACTTATCCCACCAAAGCGCCTCGCACTTGAAAAGATGGATATTGAAGCCGCCAAGCGCACCCGCACGGTTATCATGTTCCTCGGCCCACTCCTTCACCAGTACAACGACTTCAAGCTACCGTTTGCCGGTGGCTGCAGCCTTGGTACTCGTACCGTCGAGCCACACATGACCGGACTTGCGCCATTTGGCCTCAATGTCGAAGCAACAACTGACTACTATCACGCTACCGTCAAAGAAACTCCTATTACCCGCACTATCCTTTTAACTGAGCGTGGTGACACAGTAACCGAGAATGTCATTATGGCCGCCGCCCTCCATGACGGCACTACTACTATCCGTAACGCCAGCCCGAACTACATGGTCCAAGACCTCTGCTTCTTCCTTGAAAAGCTTGGCGTGAAGATTGATGGCATCGGCACCACGACCCTGACCATCCGTGGTAAGAAATCGATCGACCAGTCTGTCGAATACTACCCAAGTGAAGATCCAATTGAAGCCATGAGCCTCATTGCCGCCGGTGTTGTCACCGACTCCGAAATCAGCATCTTGCGCGCGCCAATTGAATTCATCGAGCTCGAATTAGCCGTTCTCGAAGGCATGGGCCTCAAATACGAGCTGTCAGAAGAATACAAAGCACGCAACGGCCGCACTCGCCTAGTCGACGTCCACCTCAAGCACTCTCTCCTGAAGGCACCTAAAGACAAACTGCATAGTATGCCATTCCCTGGTGTCAACATGGACAACCTGCCCTTCCTCGGTTTAATTGCAACCGTCGCCAAAGGTCGCACCCTCGTGCACGACTGGTCATACGAAAACCGTGCTATCTATTTCACCGAGCTCACCAAACTTAATGCCAATATTGAGATGGTCGATCCGCACCGCGTTTACATCACTGGCCCTACCAAGTGGAAGGCAGCTGACGTTGTTGCTCCACCGGCCCTGCGCCCATCGGTCGTCGTGCTTCTCGCTATGCTTGCAGCACCTGGCACCTCAATCCTGCGTGATGTCTACTCGATCAATCGCGGCTACGAAGACTTTGCCAACCGCCTCAATTCGCTTGGCGCTGAGATTGAAACCCTCCAAGACCTCTAGATTCGCCCCCGTTAATATGCTACAATAACTGATGTTCATCAGGAAAGCTGATGCGCCATGGCGAATATAGCTCAGTTGGTTAGAGCGTCGGGTTGTGGTTCCGAAGGTCGTGGGTTCAATTCCCATTATTCGCCCCAAATAAAGTTCCAGTCCTCGTGACTGGTATTTTATTTGGCATTAAGCAGATTACTGGTATGGATTGTAGCCACGCCTTTGTGGCTCTTGAAACCCTTGAGGTCGGTCAACGCCAGGGGTTTCCGGTCGGCTTGCGCCAGTATTTAATCGGGAGCGTAAATTCTCCGCTTCCGGCTGCACCTCGCGCGGGCGAACGTCGGTGAGTGAGCGCCCTAAGTGCGAGTGCCCGTATCGCTTGATATGCTGACGATTGCGCTCAATGTGTCGCCGCTGCCCGTACGACTGCGTACTCCCCGCCCCAATCGACCGGCCATGGGCCGCCTCTGCATAGCCACTACTGTGAAAGTGGTTTACATCATCGTCAGGGAAAAATTGCTGAATCATTCTTATGCTT